>NZ_JAQRFO010000099.1:0-2493 GCF_028598775.1 Xenorhabdus aichiensis | reverse complement strand
GTACGCGCTCTTCTTCCGGTATCAGGTTCAGCACGGCGTCCATTAATGACGATTTTCCGGCGGCGCTGCTGCTCTGGATCAGAACGGCTAAGGGTTTGGACAACTTTCTGCTCACCGCCGCCAGATAGCCCGCAAGCAGATTGGTGGATTCGCCGACCACGCCACAGGCCGCTAAGTCTGCGGTGATCTGCGTAGTCAGACAGGGATTTTCCAGCAACGCCAGTGCCGCTTCTCGCTCGGTCAGGCTCATTTCCGCTGCTTTGTGTTCCGTGTCCGATGCCGCCTGTTGCTGCCCCTGCTCGGCAGCCAGCAACACCTGCCCCAGTGAACGCCGCAACTCCGCCTCTCCCAACCCCAGTTCGGTGGCGGCCAGTCTGGCATAGCTGTTGCGGCTGCGGGCACTCATCAGGTCAACCCCGTCGGCGAACAGGACGCCGCTTTGTTTGTCCAGTACCTGCGCATTGAGTTTCATCGCGGCAGCGCCGGCTTTGACTGCGCCCATGCCCCGTAAGCACCATTGCAGTGTGCCGATCGAGATAAACAGCTCACCGTTGTCACCGGACTCACAGACCACGCCCGGTGCCACGCTGTGCGCGGATTCAGCCGCTAAAGAAGAAGCGGTTTCTGGTGCAATGACTGACTCAACCGTTTGACACTCAACAGCAACGGTATTTGCCACCTCCTGCATCGGCACTGCGCCCTCAAGCAACAGGGCAAAGGCCGATTCCGGCTCCGCCATCTGGCACAGATAGCCGTTCGCATCCCTGCCCGGCGGGAACACCACACGCAACGGGGTGATCCCTTTGGCGGCCAGCGCGGCCGCCAGTTTCACCGCCGCCTCATTGCCTGCTTTGTCATTGTCGAACGCGATTAGCACCTGCTTAATGCCGTATTGTTCAACCGCCTGCCAGTGGTCTGCGGTGACGCCGTTCACGCCATAGGCGGCCGTCACATTGCGGTGTCCCGTGACCCAAAACGACATCGCATCAATGAGCGATTCACACAGGATCAGGGACTTGGCCGCACTCAGCGCCGCTTCATTCCAGACGCCGCTATGTTTGCCCGGCAGATAGAGATGTGTGACCGTTCCTCCACGCAACCGCTCGCCGATTTTACGCCCGTACAGCTCCCGCACCTGCCCCTCAAGGTCGATCACCGGCACAACCAGCGAGCCGACAAAATGTTCATGCCCTGACTCCCGCATGATGCCTGATGCCCGCAAGCGGCGGCGGATTTCCTCACCCGCCTTGAGTTTTTTGGCGGGCAGGCGATACCCCAGCGTGCGGTTGGCAAAGCCCAGCTTAAACTGCGCCACTAATTCAGGATGGTTGAGCCGCCGCTTCGCCAGATAGGCCTGCGCTTCCGGGGCATTGAGCAGCGTATGGTGATAAAACTCAACCACCCGTGACAGCAGCGCCTGCTGCCCGGCTTCATCTTCCCGCAACTCATCGGGCTGCACCAGCGGCTCGACGGAGGGATTGACACCCAGCACGGCGCGCAAGCGCTCCACGGCATGGCGCAGGCTCAACCCCTCGGTTTTCATCACCCAGTCCAGCACCGAGCCGCCCGCATCACAGCCAAAGCAGTGATAGAGATTTTTGGACGGAGTGATCACCATTGAGGGCGTTTTCTCCTGATGGAACGGGCACAGCACGGTCATGCCTTTGCCGCGCTTAAAAAGCTGCCGACCTTGTTGCTCAATGATAGCGACTAAGGAGACGGCGGATTTTAGGTGCTGTAATTCTGCTTCCGGGATGCGAGCCATAAAAATGTTCCTTTTAAAACCTTGTCAATGCTCTCTATAGATATTATTATATGCTCTATAAAGGTTATTTAGTCAAGTCTATTTAGAACAGGGGGCGATAATGGAACTCATCAATATTGACAAAGGAACAGACTGGATGAGTTTTTCTACCCGCTTTCTGCAACTGCGCAAGCAGCACAGCCTGACTCAGCCCCAGATGGCTGAGCGTGTAGGCATACACCTGACCCAAGTCCGCCGCTACGAGTCTGGCGAGGCACAGCCCTCTTTGGACATTCTCAAGCGGATTGCCGTCACTTTTAATGTGTCGGCGGACTGGCTGATATTTGAGCAAGAAGAACGCGAGCCGCAGGACGAACTGAAGCTGAAGTTTGAGGCGGTTAAACAGATGGATGCGGAAGAACAACGTTCGGTGATTTCAGTGCTGGATGCCCTGATTCTCAAGCATCAGGCCAGGCTATTGATTGGATAATCTGACTTAACGCGGCGCTGATGTGGTTGCAACACACCAACGCCGCTCACCATAAGCAACTAAACAGGAGTTGAATGATGGCTAAGGCGCATTCTAAGCAAAACCGTGCAGTAAATACAGCGACAAAAACAGAACGTTATTACACCGTGGGATACGTGCCGCAAAATGACAAGGCCAGTGCCCCGCCGGCAATACACCTTAAGGGGCAGTGGCTTAAGGCAGCAGGCTTTGATATTGGCGGCACACTCACCGTCAAGAT
>NZ_JAQRFO010000098.1:0-2723 GCF_028598775.1 Xenorhabdus aichiensis | reverse complement strand
ACATTCTGAATCACCGTATTGCCGGATTGAATCGAAATAATCTGGCCTGCGGCAATGCCGTTAATATTACTTTTCCATTTAGTGCCCGTTCCTCGGACAATAGCCGAGCCGGACACGAGATTCGTTGTGCCGTCTGAGTAGATCATGTTTGTTTATCCTGAGAGGTTAGAAATTGAAGTAATCGGAAGCGTCGAGGATCAAGACGGGTTTTTGAGTCACATAAGTGTAATCCGTGCCATACGGCACAGACCCCAGGTAACCCGCCTTATCGTAACTATTTGATACACCAAAGCAAATCGAATTCGCATCATAATTACCAACACATAATTCTTGATTTTTACCCAGACGCCCATCCAGCCAGAAGTGTTCACCGACCATTGACGGTATATACATGGGGTGGGAAATGCCGGGGACGGCAATACGTTCATTTTGTTTATGTTGACTGATTCTCACTTCTGTCGGCCGGGTTAACACCCCTACCCCGGATGAAAAGGTAATCTCCCCGCGACTGTTTCTCAGCCGTAACCCATAACGTTCATTTTGGAACCGTCCTGATGCATTCAAATCAGAGAAAATTATCACCCGAAAGGTGGCAGAAGTTCGTCCTCCATGACGCCTGTCGGTACACTGATAATATAAATCATATCCACTGGTGAACGCCTCCCGGCGTATCGAAATCATGGCATACGGATCATCGGTATGAAAGAACGCCAGACAGTTGCCCAAATTTAACCGGGGGTCTATCTTTGAGAAATCAACATAACCCTCAATTTTCAATGTCACTTTATGTGATACATACGAGAATCCACTGTGGGGAATATCCACATTAAAATTAACATTGCCCCCTATTTTTAGCCCTGCCGTTCCTGTCTGGTTATGAGGGAATGAGATTATTTTGACAATATTCCCTAATGTGCCATATGCATTTCTCAGCACCATGTTTTTAATGACAACGGTTTCACCATTCTGAATATAGTTACAATATTCTTCCCCGCCGTTAATTCGATAATTATCACCATCGTAATAGAACGCAATACCCGCCATTGCCTGAGCCGCAATCGCTGATTTATACCCTGCGGGAATTTTGACCGGACACGTCCATGTCTCAGCATCCGCGTTTGCCCCTGAGGTATTGGAATCCACATTGGCCACCCATGTCAGGGCAGCCGGTGCGGTATTGGCATTAAATATAAAGCTCGTTCCATCATGGGGATTAACAATCTTCAACCCATAATCACTCATAAGAATAACCCCAGTTCAATGATCGCTACGCCCCGGCTATCAAACACATACCAGCCTGTACTCCTGCTCTGGGTGCGATAGCCATTCCCAACGCCGTTAATCTCCAAAAATCCGGTATTAGCATCAATCCGAAATCCCCGCTGATTAGGAATATAATTCGATGATTTCATGTCAATGCCTACCAACAACCGTTTGATATCGGCCATATCAATAAAGGCATCCCTGACAAACAACTGTCCATTTTTAACCATCATAAACGGCTCCATCTTGCCACTGGCCGGATTAAACCAGCCAAAGTTATTGGCATTAAATCCAATGGAGGTAGTGACCTGTCCGTTTTTCACCTCAGCCCCGATAACCATCCCGGCTTTATAGAACTGGTTGTTGTACTTCACTCCCGCTCCGACATAGTTAATGGCATAACCGTTCCCGTCGATATCAAAGACCGCCGTCGCCTTCGTCTGCACCGCCGCCGCATTCTCCCCCACATCGGCCTGTACCTTCTTCATGTCCTCAGCAAAGGCTTCCCTGTCCGTAACCTGCGTGGTCTGAACGTGCAATATCTCGGCCTTAAGATCACCATTCACTTTCAACTGACGCTGAACAACAGCACCGGTGAGAGCGGCGTTCTCCATGATGGCTTCGGAGTTAAAGTCCATCTGAGACTGCAAACGCTGGCCTGCTTTGTTGGAAAGAAATTCCTTACCTGCTGCATCGATGATCCAGTTCGTATCCGAAGAAGACTCCCCACGAATGAACGCCGTCCACGGGGATTGATTACCGGACTTGTCCACCAGACGCGCACGGAAATAGAAGGCAACGCCTGCCGCCAGTCCCTGCATCGTGTGCGTCCGCTGGGGATAAGGGATATCGGCCAGCAGCATTAAGCCTTCACCGTCATTCGTCTTGCTGTACTGGATTTCAGTTTTTAACGTGTCGTCCGTCTGGGCAGCAAAGCCCCAATCCAATTGGATACCGAAGATGATCGGGACAGTCCGGAATGCCAACGGTGCCGGAGGGTTGCCTTCTTTCCCTTTCAGGTGAGTTTCCGGTGCATTCGCCCAGAGACTGGATATCTCAGCGGCATTAATGGCTCGTACTCTCGCCTGATAGCGTCCCGCGTAAATATTGGGGATTTCAAAGCCCTGTGTAGAGGTTCGGGGTGCAGATATCCAGTTGCCGTTATCACGCCGCCATTCAGCTTCATACGCGATCGCACTCTCGGCTGCATCCCATGTCACCCGCAATGTCGTGACCGCTATCCCCTGATTGACCACAGAATAACTGCTGATAGCGACATTTTTCGGGGGCGGCTGAACACCGGGAGGAATAACCGAAATCGGACGCTCGTCTATTCGGGTGCCGGTGTCGATATGGCCATATTTATCGGGGTTATGCTCAACGGCGGTGATATCGAATGACACCCCGTCCTCACCCTCTTTAATGCCCGTCACCCTGAATTGCTGGACAGCCAAATCCGT
>NZ_JAQRFO010000097.1:0-2865 GCF_028598775.1 Xenorhabdus aichiensis | reverse complement strand
CATCCCCCCACGACAAGAACAAGGACGGGCACCCGAGTATCAAGCGTATACGGCGACGCCCAAAGAGAGACCGGAGATTGTCCGTTCTCGAAAAAACCGTTACTTTATCGCATGATTTATGGTCATTCCGTGTTTTTATTGAGAAAGTTAATTTAACTCCCTCCGCCTCCTATCTGCCACTCGGGCCAGAATGACCGGCCCGGCCGGCCTTCACCCTGTTCAGCCCACGAGATCCATCATCACGCTCTTTTTCGCCTCAAGATGGCGGATATAGCCCAGGACCGTCTCCGGTTTTTTCCAGGTGCCCTCGTGCATGATCTGCGCCAGCGAATAACCCGATTCTGTCATGTCCTGCGCCGCCCCCACCCGCGCACTGTGGCCGGTCCAGGTGGTGTACCGCCCTTTATTGCCTTTCATCCGGGTATCCCCGTGCACCTGCCCCCACGCCTCCGCAAAAATCCGTTCGACATGCCAGCCCGATAAGGGCGCGTCCGTCCCGACGCGCGCGTGATTCCAGCGGTTCACCGGGCAGAACAGGTAAGCGTCGGGATGGTCCAGCAAACCGGACACGTGGAGCCACTGTAACAGACGGGCGGAGGCCCGGGGACTCAGGGCTTTGGTGAGGCCGTGCCCGTCCACAATAGTTTTGGTGTAACCCACGTTCAGCAGCACACTGCCATCCCGGTTAAGCACCACATCCCTGACTTTCAGCCGGGCAATATTGGACAGCCGCAGCAGGGTATTGTAGGCCACAAACAGGAAGGCCAGATTGCGGAGCTCTTTCAGCCGGCCTGAGGTTTTCCAGGCGGTATCCATCTGATCCAGATCGGCAATCCGAAAGGGGATGGCCTGCCCCACGGTTTCGCCCTGCAGGAGGGCGGTGCGGTGAATTTTTTTCAGCGCCCGTTTCACGGTCTGGCTGTGACCCGCCGGGATTAAGCCGGCCTGGCGGTGCAACAAATTCAGCATCGCCACACTGTTACTGATCGTGGCCGGGGCCCGCCCGTTGTCATGCAGCTCCAGCAGGTAATCCCGCAGGGAGTCCGGGTCCACCGGCAGATAAGGGCGCCCCTTGGCCACACACCAGCGGCCCCATTGGCGCAAGACCTTGGTCAACTGTAGCCAGGTGTTGTCCGCAAACGCCTCTTTGTCCTTGATAAACGCATTCAGATTCCTGAGGATTTCCTCATTCAGATCCGGGTTATCGGGGATCAGGGCCGCATCGCGACCCACCCGCGCCAGTCCGCCTGCCATAAAAAACCTCTCTGTCTGTTGGTCGCGCTACGTGAAAAGTCGGGCACTGTGCCCCACAAAACGTCGCAGATTTCACGTAGACGCATCATTCATTAAAACCGCCTGCAACTCATCACTGCAGTAACGATATTCGGCTGTTATCAATAAAGAGCCCTCTTAGTGATGATCACGACGGTAACTCTCACCCCCTCCGGGACGCACGTCTCGTGCCGATCCTCAGTCTAGCACAGTCAGGGTGGGATAATCCCCATTATCCCACCCTGATAAGTTCAGGCCCGGCTTGAGAAACGTTGAACCGTTTTTATTTCGCCGGGTGGCCCAACACCCTGCAATAGGTACGAGCCCTAAAGGTTAGTTTCCAACTGGTTGGTAACTTATTGGTTTAAATCCGGCGTGACGGACCGCGTTCAGTTTACAACGTGATTGTCACTCTCAGGTTTTGACCAACGGGAAAGCGCGGCCTGTAGGCCGATCCAGTTAACCCCTTAACCTTGATGACTATTTTGTCCTGCCACCGCGGCGGATTGGGGTGATCTAGACCGTCCGGTTTTTCGGTTCAACTAACTATGCCTCACTTATTTATGAAAAAACACAATGACGTAATGCAGAAAAAAATGAAAAAAGATAATGAGGAATAATGATATGAAAATAACTGAGAACAGCGAGAGAATAACGACAAAAACAGCACTTAATTTAAACTATTCTTTATAATCATTTCTGTTTTTTGATTGAATGCTCATCTGTTTTTTATTTGGTTTTTTTTCCAAAATAGAAAATAATGTGAGCAAAAATGAGACAATCATCAATATAGTGAGTGATACACTAAATAGCTTGTCAAAATGGTAGGAGTATCAAAGAAACTCGATCCTAAATTTGCGAAATTTTTGTTCCCAAAACGCAAAATCACAGAAAAAAGGATCGAGTCATGCTTATCATACCACCCACTTCACGAAATGAACGTCGGCAGATGAAAAAAGTCGTTCAAAAAACATCTGATAAAAATTATGCACGGCGGATCATGGGGATACTTCTACTGTGTAAAACACATTCTGTCCTCCAAGTGGCGGCGATACTTTGTTGCGCTGAATCTTCCGTTTGGCGTTGGCTGAAAAAGTTTAGAGAACAAGGTTGGATGGGCTTACAGCGCTTACCTGCCGGGCGTCATATTCAGTGGCATTTAGCACGTTATCTGCCTCTTCTCTCTTATTTTTTAGAGCACGCTCCCCAGCAATTTGGCTATATCGGTTCTCGCTGGAGTCTGTCGTTTTTTGTGTTTTTACTCAGAAAATATATGCATATTACTCTTTCCATCAGCACACTTTACCGTTACTTCTGCAAACAAGGCATTGTCTGGCGACGAGTGGCCCCCACATTAAAACAACCTGATCCCGAATATGACGAAAAAATGGCGCGTATTACTGAAGCACTTTCTCAGGCTTGCGAAAAACATCCTGTTGTTTATGAAGATGAAGTTGATATTGATTTTAATCCTAAAATTGGCGCTGGCTGGTACTTTAAAGGCCAACAAAAACGGATTGTGACCCCCGGTCAAAATCAAAAATATTATTTTGCCGGTTGCCTTGATGCCCAAACAGGAAAGATCGTATCTAC
>NZ_JAQRFO010000096.1:0-3234 GCF_028598775.1 Xenorhabdus aichiensis | reverse complement strand
AGCGATAACCCCAATCCTTTGCTGCTGGATATCAATGGGGCGGTTCAGGCGGGAAGCCTGCAATTCAGTGTGAACTCCCGTTTGTCACAGGCCCAGACTCAGGTATTTATCACGGCA
The DNA here is from genome assembly GCF_028598775.1 of Xenorhabdus aichiensis. Lineage (NCBI taxonomy): Bacteria > Pseudomonadati > Pseudomonadota > Gammaproteobacteria > Enterobacterales > Morganellaceae > Xenorhabdus > Xenorhabdus aichiensis. The sequence goes on along the minus strand of NZ_JAQRFO010000096.1, from coordinate 3,117 downwards.
CTTGAGCAGGCACTCACCACCGTTATCACGGCCGGCCAAAAACAGGCCCGGTTGGGCGGAGTAAAAACCCCCAGTGATTATGGAATTAAAGGCGTTTCAATCGAGCAGTTAAATCAACTGACTCATCGTCTTGATCATGTGAATAACGAAAATTCGTCTCTCCATGTAGAAAAGAAAACAATTTTGGATGTGTAACAATATGTTGATATTACTGAAAGAACTAATTAAAAATCGGGTGTCAGTATGGGTCTGTGAAAATAAGTTAAAACTGGCGTTTGCAGGAGAAACGCCCCCTGTTCAATTAATCGATAAAGTAAAAGAGAAAAGGCAAAGCGTAATAGATTTCTTAAATGAAAGAGGTATTTTCTCTGAAGAGGATTTTCAAAGTTTTATCTTTAATAAAAATCAGTCTAATTTCGATATAACTTTTGCTGATCCCAGCCAATATCTTGAAAATAAAATTGAAGCGATATTTCCTGCTACCAGTTTGCAGCAGGGTTTTGTTTATCATTATCTGGCTCAACCGCAGGATGATGCTTATCGAGTACAGTTACTGTTGGATTATCACGACAGGTTGGATTTTGCGGCTTACCAACAGGCCTGGACACTGGCTTCACTGCGCTTCCCTGCCCTCAGGACGGCCTTTGACTGGGAAGGGGAGGTGTTGCAGATTGTGACGGAGGGCACCAGCATCGGGCCGGCTAATTTCACGATCAAAGATATCAGTTCATTACCGCCAGAAGAGTGGGACCGGGCGATTGAAGAACTCCAGCGAAATGACCGGACCCAGCCTTTTGATTTAAGCCAGCCCGGGTTAATCCGTTTCACCTTAATCAGGCAGCAGGCACAGCGGGTGACGGCACTGATCACTCAGCATCACTGTATTGCCGATGGCTGGAGTACCCCGATTTTATTGCAGACCGTGCATGAGTATTACAATGCGCTGGTGCAGGGACGAGTCCCCCCGAAAGGGGGGGACACGGCTTACCTGGCGACTCAGCAGTATCATCTTGATCACAAAGATGCCTCCGAGGCGTATTGGGCTGAACGCAAAACTCAGTTTCAGGGGGCGAATGATCTTTCTGCGTTGTTAAGTCACGGGATTGACCTGGCGCAGATAAAAACGGTTGAAAACCCGGCCGAGCAGGTGCTGACGGTAGAGGGAAACGCCTATGGGCAGCTCAAGACGATGTGTCGGGAGCAGGGGGTCACGCTGAATGTGGTGCTGCAATTTGCCTGGCATAAATTACTGCACAGTTACTGCGGGGATGAACAGACCCTTGTCGGCACCGTGGTGTCCGGACGGGATGTGCCGGTAGACGGGATTGAGTCCAGTGTCGGGCTGTATATCAATACCCTGCCGTTGACAGTGCAATGGGAGCCTGCCGGCAGCGTGCTGGCCGTTTTACAGGCAATCCAGAACGATATTGCGGCACTCAACAGCCACAGCGCGGTGTCACTGGCCAGTTTGCAGCCCGACGGAACTCGTTTATTCCACAGTCTGCTGGTCTTTGAAAACTACCCAGCCCCGGTGATGAGCGAGGACGGGACAGGCATTGAAAACACGCTGGCATTCCGTCAGGCCATCGAAAAAGTGGATTATCCGGTGTTACTGATGGCCTATGAACAGGGTGACAGCCTGACCGTGAAATTGAGTTATGGCGAAGACTGGCTGACGGGCGAACAGGCGCGGCGCTTACTGTGCCAGCTTGAGCGCATCCTGCATACCGTCGCCCGCGATCCACACCAGCCGCACCCGTCGGTGGAATTTCTCAGTGACGACGAGCGCCATACCCTGCTGTACCGCTGGAACCAGACCGACGTGCCGTACCCGCAGAGCCACACCCTGCAACAGCAGTTCGAGGCGCGTGCAGCAACCACGCCGGATAACGTGGCGCTGGTATTTGAGGGGGCAACGCTGACCTACCGACAGGTCAATGAACGGGCGAACCAGCTGGCGGTTGTGATCCGTGAACGCTATCAGCAGCAGCGCCATGCGCCGATGCTGGCAGACACGCCGGTGGCGTTGTATCTGGATCGCAGCCTGGAAATGGTCATCAGCATGCTGGCGGTACTAAAAGCCGGCGGCGCCTACGTGCCGATCTCGCCGGAATATCCACCCGAGCGAACCCGGTTTATTCTGACCGACACCGCAGCCCCGTGCGTGGTGACTCAGCAGCGGTACTTAACGGCGCTGGGGGAATACCCCCACGCGCTGTCACTGATCGCGGCGGATGATCTGTCCGTGACCGCAGGTCGGCCAGTGAATAATCCTGCTCCGGTGAATACCTCTACGGATCTGGCGTACATCATCTACACCTCGGGGACGACTGGCCAGCCGAAGGGAGTGATGGTTGAACATGCGTGCGTGGTGAATCTGTCCCAGTTTATTGCCCGAACGCATTTACTGGGGGAAACGGTAAAGGCCCTGTTCTTTTCCAATTATGTTTTTGATGCGTCCGTATTTGAGTTATTCCCGGCCCTGATGGCCGGCGCGACGATTTTTATCGCGCCGGCGGCCGTGACAGGAGACAGTGACCAGCTACTGGCTTTTATCAATACGCACGAAATTACCAAGGCATTTATTCCCACCGCCTTGATGAATCATTTTGCCGCCGAACTGGCTCGCTCAACCTTGCAGGTCATCCATACCGGCGGCGAAGCGCTGAATGCGTTGAATCTACCGCCGGACGTCATACTGTTTAACCAGTATGGCCCTACCGAAGGCACCGTGTGCGCCACCCAAAACTTATTGCAGGACGGGGACCGAGCGATCGGTAAGGGAATTGATAATACCCGTCTGTATGTCCTTGATGGTGAGGGTAATCTGTCCCCGATCGGGGCACCGGGGGAACTGTATATCGGGGGTGCGGGGCTGGCCCGCGGATATTGGAACCGGCCGACGTTGACGGCGGAGCGTTTTGTGGTGAACCCGTTTGCCACGGCCGAAGATCAGGCGCGGGGCTACACCCGCCTGTATAAAACCGGCGATTGGGTGCGCTGGCGGCCGGACGGCAATCTGGAATATCGGGGGCGCAATGATTTTCAAGTCAAGATCCGGGGTTACCGCATTGAGCTGGGGGAAATTGAAAGTGCGCTGGCCTCGCACCCGCAGGT
>NZ_JAQRFO010000095.1:0-3243 GCF_028598775.1 Xenorhabdus aichiensis | reverse complement strand
ATCCCCGACAGTGACGAGACTAACAGCCTCAAACAGCAATACCAGCGCCAGCAAGACCAGCTCAGTGAGATTAAGCTCAAAATGCGGGAGCTGCTTGGCGACTACACAAGCCGCTAAGGGCAGGAACTGAGCGACTCTTAAAAGAAGAAAGCCGGAAGATCACGGGGATCTTTCCGGCTATTAGGTTTCATCAGTTATAATTTGAGCATTGCTAGTTGAATTTTTGCTTCTAATCCAAATAAATCATTTGCTGAATCTAAATAAATGGGATTTTCCCAGTTAAAGTCTTTAATTAATGCCAATTTAAACTGTCCATCAATTTCGAATGAGGATCTCCAGCCTATGTCTAAAAGATATCCATTAGGAAATTCTACCTGCAACATATCTTCTTTTAATTCATCAAGTTGATTCTCAAGCGGAATATCATTTCTAATAAAAAAATCATTAAAAATGATCACACCGCTTTTTTTTGAAAAATCAATGTTCATTATTTTGTCAGTTTCCTAAATTCGTTCAGAGAAATTGGATGTCCGTGAATAGTACCACCGCTATATTCAACTCTTATCCATTGACTTGGTTTACCTTCACTAGCCCCGATAATTTCCCCCATATCTTGAACTTTCCAAGGCTTACCATTCGTAACTGGTTGACCTGTTTTATAAACAGAACGTTCTAATGCTTCAATATTAATCTCAGGCGTATATTTAGCAGGCCCAGATTTCGTTGATTTGACAATATCTTTCCAAGACATATTTTTCTGAGGGAAATGCTTAAATCCATGATTAGTCCAATCTGGATTTAACAATTTATCGCAGTCTTTACCCGCTAATCCGAACGGGTCTACCCATCCAGTGGGATTATGCACATAGCCATAGGGATTCACCCCGCCCAGCAGCCCTATCGGGTCTTAGGGAAGGTTCCGGCACGGTTATACTGTTTTAAGCGATTTTTTCTTTTAATATCAGCTTATTAAAGAACCGTTTTTACCCGTTCCGCTCATCACCGCGAACCTAAAACGCCGAGGTGAGCTTTTGTCCTGCGATCGCTGCAAGCCATGGTGCAGTATAGCGGTCATTTTCTGCCATGATTGACTGAACAGCCTGATTTTGTGACGCCTTTCACTTTCGGCAACGGGCGAACGTCGCCCGGCTTGCCGGGCGGCGGGCGGCCGTTCTGCGGGTGCGGGCGGCACAGAGCCTGCAAGCGGCGCCTTGCGACGCTCTGGATCACCGGCGTTTCAGATTGGGCACGGCTTTGCATGACCGCATTGTATTTCCAAGGGAAGCCCCCTGCGGGGGCTGCACGGGGCGGAGATGGCGAGCACGGCAACGAGCGAGGAGCGCAGCGACTGCGAGCCGCGCGCAGCCAGTGCAGCGGGGTCGGGGCGGGGGAGGTAAAACCGCGGAGGCCGCAGGCCGACCTGCCTTCAGGGGTGTTTGCCGGACGGTGGCAAGGCAGCTAAAGAAGAAGCGGGTTAGATGCCGGATGGGGCACGGTGTTCCGGTTCGGCGCTGTGTTTGCCGAGGACTGGCACCGGTGCTGACAGCAGAAGGCGCAGCCTTGTGCGGCGGCACCCCAGCGATGCCGATAAGCGGGGGCGCCAGACATAATGTGTATTATACGCTGCGAACCGCGGCACAGTGTTGATTCGGGCAGCGGAGCCGTCCGGTGAGTGGCGTATAATTCCCCCACATTATGTTGAGTGGGCTTTGGGCGGCCTGCACGGTCTGAACGGGGGCATCGTGGCTCAGGCCGCCCATTGCCCACGTACCCCCGCGAGCACCGAGGCTGACGGGCAGTCCGGCCACGGTCTGCCCCCGCACCGCTCCCAGCGAACTCAACGGGGACGATCGGGCTGTCCGGTGCGCGGTAGTGTCGGTTCGGTGTCCAGCTCTCCGCTGGCACGGCCTGAACGGCTCTTCGGTGCTTCGGTATGATTATCTGCTTCTGAGAATGCCGGATGCTCACGCTCGGCCGGATGGGTCTGGCTGTGCACCTGCTTGAGCTGTTTGATAGCGACCCGCGTATACACTTGGGTGGTATTGAGTTTTTCGTGTCCCAGCATCGCCTGGATATGGCGGATATCGGCACCGTTGTCCAGCATCTGGGTCGCCATTGAATGCCGGAACAGGTGACAAGCGCCCGGCTTATCAAGCTGGGCCTGCTGCCGGATGGCTTTCGCGGCGATATGCGTCAGGTGCCCCGGGCTGAGCGGCCTGCCCTTTTGCGAGATAAACAGATAACCGCTGTCATGACTTTCTGCCAACTGTGGCCGGATCTGTATCAGATAGCGTGTCAGCCAGCCCAGCGCCCGCTCGCCGATGGGAACAACCCGGTCTTTATTACCCTTGCCTTGATTGATGACCACTGCTCCGCGTTCGAAGTCGATATCCCCCCGCCGAAGCTGACGCAGCTCCATGCGCCGGATGCCGCTGCTCCAGAGGATTTCCAGCATCACCCGGTTGCGAAGCCCCAAGATACTCTGGTCGTCAAGGCTGTCCAGCACCTGCGCGGTTTCTTGTTCACTCAGGATCTGGGCGGGCAACCGCTTCTCTTCTTTCGGTAACACTAACTGCTCAGCCGGGTTGTAGAGAATGTGGTGGCGTTGCAGCAAGTAGCGGAACCATAACCGCAGTGTGCCCAGACGTTCACGCTGGCCGTTATTGCTGTAAGGCTGGCCATCGGCCTTACGGTAGGCACGCAGATAACGCTGCCAGCTTTCCAGCAACCCCAGCGTGACCTGTGCCGGATACTGCACGGTGCGCTGTTCGCACCAGTCCACGAAGGGCAGCAGCCGTTCCCGGTAGCTTTCCTGTGTGCGCGGGCTTTTTCCCTGTGCGGCCTGCGTATCAAGGTACGCTTCCAGTTGCTGGCGTAAGGTGGCGAGCAGGGGATTATGTGGGCTTGTCATCGGATTCTCCTTCTTTTTTTGTTGTGTGAGTAGCAGAGCGGGCTGTACGGCCGGATGGGATTGATTGAGGTGGCCGGAACAGTGTTTTTTGGCGGATGCCGACCACTTTGATGGAAAGCCTTGCCGTCTCTGCCTTTACCGGGATTGAGCTATCCCGACTGTCTGCCGACAACAGGCCGACTGACAGGCGACCGATTGAGTTTTAACCCCGACCGGATAACGTCATACTGCCCGCTCAGGGAACAATAAGGCCACTCAGGTGGGCGGCCTCGCTGTCTGCCCCGTCGAACAGCAGTTCATAGACGAACGTCAGGCCGCGGCGGTGCAGCAAC
>NZ_JAQRFO010000094.1:0-3316 GCF_028598775.1 Xenorhabdus aichiensis | reverse complement strand
AAGTTTGGCGTCCTGTTTATCACGATGATAGATTAATTGTTAAAGTGGGTGCCTCATCAGACAAATTTGATAGGCCGTATAACGTCAGCATTGCTTTATATAGTAATGGAGTTGTACTAGATAATATAGATGTCAAAAATATTAAAAATGTAGAGGATTTTGAATTTAAACCTAAGTCGGATTACTTGAATAAGTCTATTGATATAATCATAAATGCAGAAGACGCTTTCGGAGACATATCATATGAAACAAATAATATTAAATATATGGTAAGAAATCTTGCTCCTGAAGATATACTCGGTGCTGATTTGATAACGAAATCGCATTATGCGATTTGGTATCCTGGCGGTATTCATCCGCGTTATACTTATAATTGTTTATCTTTTGTCTGGAATAATATGGATATACGGGTTAGACATCACTCAAATCTTGACTCCCTTTTGAATAGGAATAATTCTCTTTGGCCAGCAACTGTTAGTTATAGTGCATTATATATATCTAATAACGAATGGAATACAGGGAGCTTCAATGAGGGGGGGGGGGGGAATTATCGTCATGAAACTACAATTGAGAGGGATTGTACTAGGAATAGTAAAGGTGAATATAGAATGCTGGTTAGTATTCTTTATGCGGGAATACAATATAAATATAGAGCTGTAGATTCACACAAATATGAGGGTGATGGAATAGGTATGACAACATTAGTTCCATCTAATTCGAGCTATGAGATGAAGAGTAACGATTATACTCAATATGAAGACGTATTGGTTCGAACTAACTAGTCGAATATAGCCTGTAAATAAAGCGTACTAATCCAAACTGACAGTTACCGTTTTTATTCCGGTATCTGTCAGTTTAAAAATTACTTTCTTCAAAGTCCCACAAAATACCGCCTCACAATCTCCCTTCCAATCTCCATCGAAGCCGTCGCTGCCGGTGAAGGTGCATTACATACATGCAGTGATCTGCGTCCGACCACAAAGTGAAAATCATCCACCAGCTTGCCATCGGCTGTCAGTGCCTGAGCGCGGACGCCGGCTGGCCCCGGTGTGATATCTTCGGGTTGCAGATCAGGAATGAGCTGGCGGGCATTCTCGGTAAAAAGCTGGCGCGAGAATGAACGGCGCATCTCAGCCATTCCTTCGTTAAAATAGCGTGAGGCGATCTTCCAAAACCCTTTGTAAGTCAGCACGTCTGCCAAATCTCGGGGACTGAAATCGGTCTTACGATATCCTTCGCGCTTAAATGCCAATACTGCATTGGGGCCGACATCCCGCTTGCCGTTGTACATCCGCGTAAAATGGACGCCAAGGAAAGGAAAATCAGGGTTGGGTACAGGATAAATCAGGTGATTGACTAGATAATTTTTACTGCTGTTCAGCACATAGTATTCGCCACGGAACGGCACAATTTTCATGCCCGTATCATAACCGGCCAGTTGAGCAATTCTATCGCTATGCAATCCCGCACAATTCACTAGCCATTTTGCCTGATAGTGGGTTTGTTGGGTTTGCACTTCAACATAGCCATTGTGTTCACGGATATTCTGCACTTGTTGCTGGTAATGAATATCGCCACCTCTGGCTTGAATGATCTCGGCCAGTTTCGCTGCAATTTCCGGATAATTCACGATCCCCGCATCCGGCACTAAAATTGCTTCAATACCATTGACATAAGGTTCGCGCTCTTTCAGTTCAGCTTGTGACAGGCGGTTGACGTCAAGGCCGTTCTGCAACCCCCGCTGGTAGAGATTTTCCAACAAGGGCAGTTCCTTCGGTTGGGTCGCCACAATCACTTTACCGCAGCGGTCATGATACAGGCCATGTTGCTGACAAAACGTATATATCGAGTGGTTTCCCTGTTTTGCCAGACGGGATTTCAAACTACCGGGAGGGTAGTAAATGCCAGAGTGAACAACATTGCTGTTATGCCCGCTTTGGTGGGCGGCTGCACCATTTTCTTTATCCAGTATCAACAGGCGCAATAGTGGATTGTGTTCTTGCAGGGCATTAGCCGTGCCAAGGCCGACCAACCCCGCACCAATGATAATAGCGTCATACATTTTTGTTGTTGTCACTTTTTTGGCAGTCATAGTGTGATTACCCTATGTTGTTTAACAGATAATTAATATTTTCGTTAATTTGTATACAACATTACATCGGTAATTTCAGCATCATATATTGAATGGTGAAATCTATTGGAAAAAGATATTTTCTTGATAAATAAAGCAAATTGAGAACTCTTTTTAGTGATATGAATAAATTATATATTGATATGGAAAATCGTTACTCCGGTAAAATCTGCCCTATTTAGCAATTAATCTGTGATTGATCTTTGAGGAGATAGAATAATGGTTGCTACACACGATGAGATTCAACACCATGATATCCAGACCCGTTATGCCAATATTTCAGTTCTCGATACTGGCGGAAAGGGGCTGCCAGTACTCTTGATACATGGCAATTCAAGTTGCAAAGGAATCTTTCGTCACCAAATTGAATATTTAAAAGGGGACTATCGGGTTCTGGCATTGGATCTGCCCGGACATGGTGCATCTTCTAACGCCAGCGATCCACGTGAAGTATACTCAGTGCCCGGTTATGCCCGCACCATCATGGAAGTACTGGAAAAGATTGGCGTCAATAAAATCGTGGTCTTTGGCTGGTCACTCGGGGGGCATATTGGGTTAGAAATGCTGGCACTGAATCCCAAAATGATCGGACTGATGATTTGTGGCACGCCACCAGTGGCCGTTGGAAAAGAGAATGTGGCCCGTGGTTTTTGTCAGAGCGAACATATCAGGCTTACCGGTAAAGCGGGTTTTACTGACGAGGATGTTAAAAACTTTGCCAGTGAGACAAACGGCGTTAATGCACCTCATGAACCGTTTATGATAGAAGCTGTGGCAAGAACAGACGGGTTAGCTCGGCAGTATATGTTTGAAGCTGCTGTTTCCCCTCAGGCGACAGATCAGAAATTATTGGTTGAAACCAGTGAAGTTCCTTTGGCTATTGTCAATGGTGCCGGTGATCCTTTCATCAATCACGATTATGTTAATGGATTAAATTATAAAAGCCTTTGGAAAGGCCAAGTATTTAATCTGGCCGGTGTTGATCATGCGCCCTTTTGGGAAGCTCCAGATATTTTTAACCCGATTTTAGCTGAGTTTCTAAAAGATTTTTAATAGTTATTAAGAGAGCCAGAGCGGGAATTTTTTGTTTTATTTAAAGAAATTTCCGCTATTACAGGCATGTTTTTTGTTTTTTGTTTATTTTTTATTTAAGTGGTAATGCTATTTCAAATAATGTATTATTAT
>NZ_JAQRFO010000093.1:0-3426 GCF_028598775.1 Xenorhabdus aichiensis | reverse complement strand
TACTGGCTGGAGTAAAGAAGCGTGTCATGCTGCGATAAAGCAAAGTTTCGATGGCTGGTTAGCTGATTTTGGTATCGGAAACCGGGAAAAATATCAGGTTATCACGCGAGCCTGTAACTTTATCCAGAAATACGGGCTTTCACGCTTCTAGCCTTATACCTACGGCAGGCCAAATGGTGATATTGATACATCACACGCCATGAGAATTAATGATCTTGCCGGGTATCTGGTGAACAATCGTCGTGATGATGGACAGGTGGAATACCATATTATCCCCAGTGTATTTGAAGAAGAGATATTGCAGGGGGTGCAGAAGAAATCTGGTTTTGAAGCCTTAGAAGAGACCGGAATGTTGGTTAAAGCTGAAAAAGACCGCTTTATCAGTAAAACCATTTCAGTGAATGGCACTCAGGGGCGGTTTGTGGTACTGGTTTTCAAGGATGAAGATTAGCACTCACGTAGGGTTAAAAAAACGTTGGGATAACGGGATATTGGGATAAAAGATATTTATTTTAAATTATATCAATTAGTTATAAATATTTTAATTATCCCGTGTTATCCCGCTCTATCCCGTAACATAGCGTGATTGCAGAAAGCGATATTATGAAAATAGAGGTTATCCCAAAAAAGATGTGGGATAGTTTAACGATATGAAATATATAAGAAATCTATCATTTACCCCGTTATCCCGTGAAAATGGGTGTATTTATATAAACATAATCGAGAGTAACGGTTACTTTTTTTTCAGATCTCCGTATTACCGGGTTAATGTATTAACCCGGTAATACGGAGAAGACAAGCGTAGCGCGTCAGGCTGAATAATTCTTTACCCACGGCTCGGCAATCGCCAGCGTGATTAAATATCGTTCTTCGTCAGGGTGTCGGTCATCTTTAAAACGTGCCATAATCAACATGATCTGATATTGTTCACCTGCTTGCCAATAAGTCACTTCAGAGCCTATTAAACTACGAAGTTTGGCACGTAATTCTGGTGTGTTAGCCAAGGCTGGAGACTCCCTAGCTAGAGTCAGAGCCTAACCCGCTTTACGCCACTGATCTTGTAAATCTAGCACAATTTTAATTGCATCATCATAGAGTAACGGTTCAATTTGTGGAGACATGCGCACGTTCTCGATGATTCCTTTATTATAGGAAACAGTAAAAAATCGTGCAGGGGGGGTAATAAATCCGTATTTCGGATCGGTAAAGCGTAAGCGTGCATCCGTTTTTGGGATTCTGAACCCGATGCTATTATCATAGGGTGGGCTAATTTTAGCACTGTTGCCGCATCGCCTCGTAAGGTTCGCCAATCACCAAGGCTATCTCGGCGGGTTCACGGGAATTAAAGGAATGGTAGAGATAGACGATAGTCAGACTCAGAACGATTAATAAAGCTAAGGTTAAACCACTGCGTCGTTGGCCTATTCGTTGTAACAAACCCATTTTATATCTCGTCCTTAAGCAATAGCCTGAAAGAGGTGTGAGAAGATAATATTCTCACACTCAGTTGAGTTTGCGTTATTGATTTACCCACGGTGTAGCAATCGCCAGTGTGATCAGATATCGCTCTTCATCAGGATGTCGATCATCTTTGAAACGTGCCATATTCAGCATGATTTGATACCTGTCACCTGCTTGCCAAAAAGTCATTCCAGTCCCTTTCATTTTACGAAGGCTGTTATGCAATTCTGGTGTATTAACCAAGAGATGGTATCCTTTAGTAAGCTCCCAACCCCCTTTGCGCCACTGATCTTGTAAATCTAACACAACCCTAATCGCATCATCGTAAAGTAAAGGTTCTATTTGTGGAGACATACGTACACCATCGATTATTCCATCATCAAACATAACAGTAAAAAATCGGGCAGGTGGCGTAACAAATCCATATTTGGGATCGATAAAGCGTAAACGTGCATCTGTTTTTGGAGTGTTATACCAAGCGTGGCCTGGAAGGTGTGGAGCAATATCTGCACTGGATCGCTGTCGCATTTCCTCGTAGGGTTCACCAATCACCAGAGCTATCTCTGGGTCACGAGAATAAAAGGAATAATAGATATAGGCTATCGCCAAGCCCAGAACGATTGACAATGCTAAGATAAAACCACCGCGCCGTCGGCTTATTGACTGTAACAGTTTCATTTGTCACCGCCTCTTGCAGCAATTTCTTCTATAGATTTTTGTATCAAACCTCGATTGCTACCATTTAGCAATTCATTAAAACGCGCTGCCGCCTTGAGAACGAATGGCATACGTGAGTTGATATTGGATAGGTCTAATCCCCAGTCATCAATAAATTTGATAGTTCTACCATCGTTAACAAGTACGCACTGACTAGTTAGCGTTAATTCAACAGATTCTGATGCACCAGCAAAAAAACCGCTGATATAGGTCCAATGGTTGCTACGCAATGCCCATACGAAACTGCTATTACTGTACATTGAGGGTTGTAGTATATTAACCTGCTCGTGGTAGGCAAGATACTCAACACTTTTAGCAATATTACCCGCGTCTATCGCTTCAAAAGTTTTTAGAATTTCTTTATGAGGAAGACCAAATTCCAATTCATCTTGCTCTATCGGCCACAATACTGGGAATTTGCTATTACCGTAGATATTTTTACGTACAGGTAGGCATGTTTTGAGTTCCTCTAACCCACGTTGCTTGTAGAAAGCGTGCAGTGGATATACATCCAGAAATAACGATGTATTTCCCAGTGCCATCATTTCATACACATGGCTGACTGCTGCGTATGCTAATCCTTTTTCACCAATAGGCAAGTCGGCAGGTACTGGATTATTTTTGCTAGCTTTCCTAGTTTCTTCTATAGCTTGACCAACATCATCCGCACTTTCACCGGCAATAATAAACGGTGGGTAACCAGGAAACATCGGATTATCTACTTCTTTTTTTGCCTCCTCCATGGCTTTAGTCAAGCGTTTTTGGGCGTCATGCTCCGCTTCTACTTTTTTCATTACCGTAGAAGCATGCATCAATCCACACCCTACCTGCTTCGAAGCAAAAGCAGCAAGACCGGCCCATTGGAAACGGTTATCTTCTAACCATATTTTAGCGTAAGCCTGATTTATGCGCTTATTGCGTTCCTTGGGATCTGCAATCAGTTTTCCACCGGGTGCGACAATGTCTTCGGCCTCTTTCTGATACCTGCGCCAAACACACTCACAGGTGAGGATGGGGACATCAATAACTTTAATTTGTTTTCCCTCTTTTTCTTCGAAATGACAGTCACACGCTGCAACTGATTGGGTGCTCTTGTACAACTCCATATCATCGTATTTATGTTTTTTAAAGACTTCGGTCATTTATATCTTCCTTATTAAAATATGTTTAATATCATCCCATTATTTAAATCGCTTATACCCTTCCATTCGTCTCATTTATATTTTTTAATGAGGCACTGTAACTAGA
>NZ_JAQRFO010000092.1:0-3570 GCF_028598775.1 Xenorhabdus aichiensis | reverse complement strand
ATTACCTCCATGACCCCCATTGCCACTACTTCCTTTTCCTGCATTACCGCCATTACCACCGTCTCCGTGACCTGCTGCATGAACTGTTACTGGAAATATGATTGAAGAGGTGCAAATAAATGTCGAAGTTACCAAAAGAAATAAAGACAATATAGTTGATAATAATGATTTATTTATCATGCTTGTTTCCCTTTGTTGCCACCATTGCCACCATTACCTCCTTTCCCACCAGAAGAGTTATTACCGCTACCACCGTTACCGCCATTACTACCATCACCGCCGGAAGCGTGAGAATCTCCACCGCTATCACCACCTTTTCCTCCATCACCTCCATGAGAATTATTACCTGTTCCTCCGTCGCCTCCATTACCTCCATGACCGCCGATACCACCTTTTCCTCCGTCGCCTCCATTACCTCCATGACCGCCGATACCTCCTTTTCCTCCATCACCTTTATTTGAAACAAGAAGATAGGCATTGATATTGGAAATTTGTTTTGTTAATGGGACGCTTGAAGCATGTGACATTGTTGAAGTAATTAATGGTATGAGAATTAAAAATAATGGTTTTAAATTATTCATAATCCATCAGCTCCTTTACCACCGTTACCACCATTAGCATTGCCACCAGATACACCTGGCGCACCATCACCTCCATCGCCACCGTTACCGCCATCAGGTGCACCGTTACCTCCATTACCACCTGATTGTCCAGAATTTTTTCCGTCCCCGCCTTTGCCTCCATCCTTGCAATGACTGTTAGGTATTCCGTTTTTACCATTTTTGCCGGGTTCTCCATTTAATTTATTGCAGTCGGATGTTTTTACACTGAGTTTATTTTCGGATTCAGCATGTAATGATGAAAAAGGAAAACTTAATATAGATGTAATTATGATAATTGTGCTTAGTTTCATTTTTATTTCTCTCCGTAATATAAAATTTATTTATAAAAACTAAATTAACGTAACTTATCAAATTGACTAATAATTTACGTTGTTGTTTATTTATGCTTTACCATTTCCGTTTCCATTACTATTCCCATTCCCACTTCCATTGTTACCACCATTACCTCCTGGTGAACCGTTACCTCCATTAGCGTCACCAGTGGTAAGTATATAAGGTAATGTTGTATTTTCTTGCTGTATTGATAATGTTTTTATAGGTTGTTTATATGTAGTTTCAACTTCGTTTGCCGCTGATATTGTTGGAATTAATATTAGTGTTGAAGCAGTTATAATTATTCCTGAACTAAGGTGCTTTAATTTCATGATTTTTCCTCAAATACAATTAAATTTAATGTGTTTCCATTATTTGAAAAATAACATGATACGAGATCAATTATATTTTCATGGATAATTTGGCATATTTTTTAAAAATGAATAATAAACTTAACCTAAACAATATTTCAGTTTTTTTATTTATAATTTTTTATGATGTATTTTAGTTTTTTTCTAAAAATGTATTTTTTATCTCATTGTTATTTATTGTTTGTTGTTTTTTTTATTTTTTTTCCAATAAGAGTTATTCATTGAATTTTGTTTGTTTACTGAGCAAAGTGTAGCTAGTTATATCTACATGGAATCGAAAAACATGAAAATGAAGAAATCAGCTTTTATTTGGTTTTGTTGCATTAAAGGAAGATCAGGTAATATGTTGATTTTGCAAAGTGAATTGCCCGTGTCTTTAATTCGAAAAGCCTTCAAACGGTTACACTATCCTATCGAGATCATTGCTCAGTGTGTTCGCGGGTACCTCGCTTATGCTTTGAGTCTGCGCAATCTCGAAGAGATGATGGCAGAGCAAATACCCCAATAATCTCATTGAGCAAGATCATCGAAACATTAAACGTCGGATACGGCCGATGTTAGGCTTTAAGCCCAAACGATTTTAGCGGGGATAGAGCTCGTTTCGATGCTGCGTAAAGGGCAATACTCACCACCAGAAGATAAGATATTATCACCGGCAGAGAAGTTTTATCGATTGGCTGAATTAAAGAGTAACCAACTCCACATTGGCTCAGACTTTCTCTGTTAATGCAACAGAACCGAATGCTTATATCGAACGTTATAACCGAACTGTTCGTTATGACTGGCTGGGACAATATCTATTTTCATCATTGAGTAAATTTCACTTATTAACCGAATCCACCTAGACCGAATATTTTTTATCTACTCTGCGACCAGGCAAGAATAAAACCACTCAAACAAAAAAAGTTACCCCCATAGAACTCGCATTAGAAAATATTTTTCTGTAAATTTCATTTTGAATATTCGTACTGAATATTTTTCAGATGAAATATGATAAAAAAACATCATCAACGCAGCAAAAAACTTTAAATTTGTCAATGAGGGTAACTGATTTTACATATATTATTTTTTATAAAATAGATTTATTAAAAGAAAGACATTTAGTATTCTATTTTTCAGCAACCACAATTAAATAAGTTGAATTATCATTGTATGGAGAACCATCCCAATCCCCATATAATTCGACTTTAGAAAATCCAGCTTCAAGACAAAGTTCTTTAAATTCAATATCAGTATAAATTCTCACATCATAGGGTCTCAAAGAAATCTCTTCATTATTTTCATTTAATAAAGACCATATACCCTCTTCTCTTTTTGTTATATGATTAAATCTTCGTTTTGAAACTAAAGTCCTCCCTGATTGCAATTTTCTTTTTTCTTCCAACGGAATTCTACCATCTCCGAACGCAGGAACTGTTATCATGGTGTGCATAAGGAATTTACCGCCCTCTTTCAATGCGTCATAAAAATTCCTTGCGGCACTAACATTTTCTTCATCGGAAAAAAAGCCAAAAGAATAAAACATATTTATTAGCACATCCACTTGCCTTTCCACTTTGAATGTACGCATATCATCTTTTTTGAAAATTACATCTGCATTCTGTACTTCTGCATGCCTGCGTGCAATAGATAAGTGCTCTTCATTGACATCTATTCCGATAACATTTATACCCTTCTTTCTAAGAGCAACACTGTGCCTTCCATATCCACAGGGACAATCGATAAGATACTGCCCTGATTTAAGACCACATAAATTGATAACTCCGTCAACCTCTTTATTTGTTCTTTGTACTAAATTATTTTCTCCTTCAAAAAAAGTCTGCGTTGAATCATCCGCTTCTTTATATAGTTCCCCAAAGAAACCAGCATCTTCTTCCCACCACAATTTTTCTTTATTACTTTGGGTTACAATAATATCAGACATTACAACCTTCCATTTAAATTATTAATAAGAGGACGGTGATTATTATTAATAATAATATTTTAGTTTGTGATTTAAATCACGCATCTTTATATAGATATATAATTTTTAGTTATAATTAAATAATTATAACCGTACTATTTTAGTTTCATTTTATATTATTTACAAAGGTGGCATAAAAAACAATAATCACCTAAAGAAAACGAAAGTTAATTTTGGATGACTATCGATGAATAAAAAAATTCGCTTTAAAAATATTGAGTAAATATATTACATTAAGGATAGATAATAGATAATAGATAATAGATAATAGATAATAAATAATAAATAATAAATAATAAAT
>NZ_JAQRFO010000091.1:0-3921 GCF_028598775.1 Xenorhabdus aichiensis | reverse complement strand
ATCTACGGGGGGCACGAGAAAAAAATCGGATTTATTTATCAGTATGTTAGAAGTATTAAAACGAACCTATCGTGATGCAGAAACGCTGAGCGTGATTTTAGATAACTACGGTATCCATAAAAGTAAGAAGGCCAGAGAATGGCTGTCGAATAATCCCACCGTGAAGCTGCTATTTCTTCCGGTCTACTCGCCTTGGTTAAATAAAATAGAACGGTTATGGCAATCACTCCATGAAACGGTGACACGCAATCATTGTTGCCAATTTATGTGGCAGCTTATTCGTAATGTGAAAATTTTTTTGAAAAGGGCCTCGTTAACGACTTGGAAAGAAATGAGAAGTATCAGAGTCTCATCATTATGACAAACTATTTAGGAAAGATCAGCTTACCTAATATTAAAATCAAAAGTAAACCACCTAAAAATATATTAATAATACATAGGGCAATGCTTTTGTTATTCATTCTATAATATCCACAATTCTTTCTACGATACCAAACAGCGCCACTACGAGAGAAAATAACCATATTTTATCTTTTTGTAATAACTAACGATAATAATGGCTAATAAAGATAAAACAACCAACCAAATAATATTCAACATTTTAAAATCGGTTCTGTCGCATTAACAGAGAAAGTTTGTACGGAGGTGGGAATGATGACTATTTATGCAGTCAATCGATAAAATATCTCTGTCGGTGATAATGTCTTATCTTCTGATTGTAAGTATTGCCCTTTACGCCGCATCGAAACGCGCTCTATTCCCGCTAAAATCGTTTGGGTCCGGCGAAACGATTTAAACCCTAACATTGGCCGTATCCGACGTTTGACATGGCGAGGGTCTTGCTCAATGCGGTTATTCAGGTATTTATTTTGCCGGATTTCAATCCCCTGCTGAGGCTCACCTTCCGCATTGAGGAGGATGAGCACGGCGGTATTGGCCCCACTTTTATCGATAGTCACGACGGCGGGTCTGCCGTGCTGGCGTATCGCTTTACGGAAAAAACGCCAGGCTGCCGTTGCATCGCAGCGAGCGGTCAGCAGGCAGTCAATCGTCTGACCGTCGGTATCGACCGCCCGGTAAAGGTATTTCCACTGGCCTTTGACTTTAATGTCCGTTTCATCCATTCGCCACCGGGAGCCAACGGGCTTTTTGCGAGGTCGGAAAGCCTTGCCGAGCAGGGGCACCAGACGTAACACCCAGCGAGGTATCGTGGCAGGGTCGACCTCAATGCCGCGCTCTGCCATCATCTCTTCGAGATTGCGCAGACTCAAGGCATAAGCGAGGTACCAACGAACACATTGGACAATGATATCGACAGGATAATGCAGACGTTTGAACGCTTTTCGGATAAGGGACATCACTCTGGACTCGCTCAAAAACAGGGAAGCTTACCTGATGACCGCTTAATGCGACAGAACCTATAAAAGCGGCATATAATACCGCTTTAATGTATTAATGATTTTTTGTGGTGAAATTAACTGGATATTTTAAACTAATTTACCAGTGGCCAATTCAATACCACCACGCTGTCATTGTAATTATTATTGGAATCATTTTCGGCACCAATAGTTACTGTTCCCGGTTTTCCATCAAGGGTATTATAGGAGTAACGAAGTTTACAGGGTTTGCCATCCCCGATAATCTCTATACAGACTTTTCCTGTACCTGATGTATAAGCTTTGGTATAGGTTCCTTTGCCGGTGAATGTATCTACCAGAAAATCGTCAATATAGACTTTTCCTGTTTGTTGATGGGTAGTTGTATTAGTATAAGCTATCAGACCAAATCGAATACTTTGAGGTAACTGGAAACAGTATTTACCATTGTCATTGGTACCACATGTTCCGCTACAGCCTCCATTATTTCCTCGGTCACTGCCTAATAAATCGATATCAACGGATACTGCTGCTTGGATTTTGTTGAAGGGACCTCCGGTATAATTAGAAATAGGGGCAGGTCCAGCATCAATAGCATTCGATTTCAGATTAAATCGGATATAATGACCTCCTTTAAAGAGGTCAATACGAGAATTTATTCTCTGTACAGCCGCATCTAGATTGGTGCTGAATTCTGTGTATTTCTCTGTAATGCCCCATCTGGCTGAAATAGAGTTCCGTTTAATCGTATGTGAATTCACAGTGTAATCGATACAATCACTGCCTTTGAAGAAGCAAACAATATTTGTTGTGAATTCTGTAGTTGCATCTATCCCATTTTCAAATTCGGTTCCTTTCAGTCCGGGCCATCCATCCGCAATAAATTTCGGCCCATCAATCACCTTAGCTTTTGCGATATCGAATTTAACATACATGGTCGCTCCTGTTTGCCAAGTACCCGTGTTAAAAAGTCAGCCGTGTAAGATTGCAGTCATACATCCGGACTCAGAGTCGGCTTAATGCCGTGGTCCCTAAAGGAATTCGCAGACTCAGTCCTAATCATAATGACGCATTAGCGAAGCTATGCCATGTTAAATACAGGTTCACTGAGTCGCGGTCTTACCAGTCTGGCCTTTAATTCACGTTTACCCTTAGTAATCAGTAAGTTGATATTTTATTTAAAAGGTGCTGTTTATTTACATATAGACCGCACCCACAGTTTGTTCAGGTGAAAACTCTTTATCTGTTGTCAGTAACACCCAGAGCATTCTGGCATTTTTGTTGGCCAGTGCCACGGCAGCCACATTTTTATTCATAACTGAATACCACCTCCTGCGGAGGTGGTCAGCAACAGATGGGCTCTGCCAATAAGGCTACTCATGGGAAAATCCGAACTGTTATCCCCATAACAGAGAAGGATTTAACCATGAGTAGATTCAAGAAAGCATCGCATGTACTTTGGTGTTGTCAATATCATATCGTCTGGACGCCCAAATACCGATTTAGAATACTGAAAAATAATGTAGGAAGGGAGGTCTATAAGCAGATACGGATTTCATGTGAACAACTCGAGATAGAAATTGTAGAATTGAATGTTCAACTCGATCATGTTCATCTTTTGGTAAAAATACCCCCGAAATTATCTGTATCTCAGGTGCTTGGGCATTTAAAAGGACGAACAGCCATTCGATTATTTAATAAATTTCCCTATTTAAGAAAGAAAAAGTTATGGGGAAATCACTTTTGGTCGAGAGGGCACTGTGTAGATACCGTAGGTGTAAATGAAGAAATGATAAGGAAGTATGTGAAGTATCAGGAAAAACATGAACATGAAGACAATCAATTATCGTTAAAAGGGATGTGAAGTGAAGGCTCTCAGAGTCTGAACTAGTAACGCCCCTCTGGGGCGAAATCAAAGCCGCCTTCTATGAAGGCGGATTTTTACTTCGTCGGGCGAGAAGCCTGCTCAGCCAGCTTCCGGGCAAGAGTTTGTGTCTCCGTGCGAGTATGACAGAACGGGCTCCGTGAATTAAAAGAGTCCGGATATAAGAGTCACCCCGTTTACTTATCCTGCCCAGAACATTTTTACCTCCGCTGGAATGCTGTAACGGAACCAACCCAAGCCAGGCGGCAAGCTGACGGCCATTTTTGAAGCCCTTACCATCTCCGACAGCACTGACAATCGCGGTTGCGGTAAGGACTCCGACACCCGGGATTGCGGCTATTTTTTTACACAACGCATCCTGTCTGAATTGTTCATTGATTGCAGTTTCCAGAGTTTCAATGTGTTCACTCAACTGCTTTATATTTTCATAGAGAGATGACAGAAGCTGCCGGAATGGCATGGGTAAACCGTTATCTGCATCTTCAAGTAATTCTGGCACATGCCGGCTTACCGCAACAGCACCCTGCGGGAGAACAATACCGAATTCAGCCAGCAGTCCTCTGATTTGGTTGATCTGTGCAGTTCTGGCTTTGACAAACCCTGTGCGGGCACGATGAACTGATAATAAAGATTGCTGCTCAGGTGTTTTAATACTCACAA
>NZ_JAQRFO010000090.1:0-3946 GCF_028598775.1 Xenorhabdus aichiensis | reverse complement strand
GATTACGTTAATACTAAATGTTATAAGGTGAAGAAATGACGAGCTATCAAATACAACCACATCAACAACGTGTCATGGATGAAGCAACCGAGCTAGATCAAAAGATTGAGAAATTATCTAATTTCATTGGTGATTCCACCTATAGAAAGTTAGAAGAAATTGACCAATTTCTACTAGATGCACAACTGTCAGCAATGAAAATGTACTCAGAGATTCTGCATAAACGTATTAGGCGATTTTAATTTCAACCTCAGAGCAAGTGATACTGGGGTTGCAGGAGTATGTTAGGGGGCAGTGTGGGTGAGAGGACGGCGGGAATAAACCGTCCTCTTAGTGTTATTGATGATGCCCGTGTCCGACACATATTCCTCTAACTGGATCTGCAAATACCTTGCATGACTCCTCGCAAATTTTCCTTGCTTTTGCGTCTTGAATATAAGCACAGGCGGCATAAGTTTGCATTGAGGCGGAAAGTGTTACGCCTGCCAGTAGGCAAGAAAGAATATATTTTTTCATATTACTCTCCACGTGTAACGTTATTATCGAAAGATTAATAAGCCTAATAATATTAGCTCCACCTAACAATAAGCTAACAATGCTCAATAATTAGTCAACACCTGAAACTAAAGTCAATATTTCTTTGCCCATTCCCTTGAGTGGTTAAAGGAATACCCCATGCCATCAGTTAACGCTGGTGGCATTTTTGTATCTGAGTTCCGCGCACTCACCGCGCAATAATCCACACAGAACCTTACAGAAAGTCGAGCCTGAGAAATGCCGTTAATTGGTGTTTTCTGTGGGCGGCATTTCTGGTGAGCAGGTTCGCTTTTCTATAAGGAAAATACACGATGAGCACAGCATTAACTTTCAAAGAGCATGAGATCACTCCGTTTGATAATAGTGATAACAAGATTTGGTTCACTGGTGAGCATCTGGCTGAATTGCTGGGTTACAAAGACAGCAAGAAAGTAGCAAATCTTTATAGCAGACATAAAGATGAGTTTACCGAGAGTATGAGTACCCTTGCCAAAGTGAGGACTTCGAAAGAATCAATGGCTTACGGGTGTTTGTTATCAGAGGTTCGCTTGTATTCTTTACGTGGTGCTTATCTTATCGGAATGTTCTCTCGAACAAAGGTAGCCAAAGAACTTCGCATTTGGTTACTGGATCTTGCTGAGAAAGAATCCAACATTGATATCGGTACACTGGATATGACTGCAATAACGCAGTTAACAGGGCAAAAGATGCACGATTTGATAGATGTTTTTAATAAGGCTTCTTTCAAACACCGTGGTCAGAAAGGAAGCGGCTTAATGGCTCAGCGCAAACAGGATATAAAAAGAATAAAGGAAGCGACAAAACTAGCATTACAGCTCACCCAGTTTTCTATCCCTGACCTCGGTGATTTCCCCGATGAAGGCGAACCCGCATGAACCACGAACAATTTATCGAGAAGAACATACAGGCCGAGTTAACCAAGCTCGGCTTTTCTTCATCTATAGCAGGGATGGCGAGTGACAGAGCGGTAGATCATTACCGCCGTTCTGGTTCAGCGAGCAGAAAGGGTAAGAAGTTTGAGGATTGCCTGAGTGTTGCTAAGGCATGGGCAAGTAAATATTCGACTGAGAAACCCAAGAACAAGAGAGTCTGATGATGAAATACATATGCTCAATCATTCTGGACGCAATTATCGCGTCCTTTTTATTTATTGGGATCACACAAGATATAGACGGCTTTGTGAATGTGGGTTACTTCGCTGGCTGGCTCTTTGGCACGGTTAAGTTCTTGGCGTACTTATTTGGCAGGGACTCATTAGCCAAGGATTACAAGCGTGTTCCGACAGCATTCCGGTATTACGACCTGCTAACAGATACAGTGTTTGTCATTTTTGTTGTGTATCAAGGCTGGTTCATTCTGGGTGCTATCTATGCAATAGGGGCTATGGCGAGAGCTGAGTTCCAGAGTAAGCAAGAAGAGCGATTGAAAGAGCAAGGATAGCAATTTACAAAATTCTGCAAAGCATCCACTTTCGGGTGCTTGATAGAGGTTTGTGTAGGTTTTGGGCTTCGGTGGTCTCGCCCGAATAGCGGGTTATATAAACCGAGGTAGTTATTTATTCTGAATCAATTAAAGATAGCTTGATAGGCGTGGTGGATTAAATTAGTCCTTGTATTATATTTGTTCAAATACACCACAATGCGAGGAAAGCATGGATTGGATATCTGTCAATGACAGGCTACCAAAAGCAGTTAGACAATTTGAAAGGTTTATTGTTTCTACTGATAAAGGTATAGGTATGGGGGTCTATGATGGCCTGAATGAGTTCTCTCATATAATTGTCAATGGAGGCACTCAGTATTCAGATTATACAGTTACTCACTGGATGCCATTACCAGAACCACCGGTTAAATAATCTGTACATCAACCACCTTCGGGTGGTTTTTCGTTTATGGGGATAAATAAATGGCTAAACCAGATTGGGAGGCCATCGAATCGGCTTACCGGGCTGGTTTGATGTCTCTCCGCGAAATAGCTTCACAACATGGTATCAGTGAAGGTGCTATCCGTAAGCGAGCAAAGCGTGATGATTGGTCTCGTGACCTTGCCGCAAAAGTCAAAGAACGCACGGATGATCTGGTACGCAAAAAAGAGGTACGCAAGCAGGTACGCAGTGAAACGACTTTTTCAGAGCGCGTACTGATTGAAGCCACCGCTGAGGTTATCGCTACTGTTCGAATGGAGCATCGTGGTGATATCAGACGGGCGCGGGAAATAACCAATACGTTGTTTGATGAGCTTGGTGCTGAATGCGCTGATGTTGATGCACTTCGTCAGTTGGGTGAAATAATGTTTCAGCCTGACGACAACGGGAGAGACAGACTCAATGAGGTTTATCAGTCAATCATCAGCCTTCCTGAGCGAGTAAAAGCGGTTAAAGCATTAAGCGATGCAATGAAGAACCTGATTGGCCTTGAGCGTCAGGCTTACGATATCGATGGGCCAACGGGTGACGACTCAACGAAGAAACTATCTGAAATGATGGACGATCTTGCCAAGGGGTAATCATGAAGCCGGAACATTTAGCATTACTGCGCGACAAACTCTGGCGGCTGAATCATCTCTATTGGATAACGGACAAAGAAGGGAAGACTATCCGGTTTAAGATGACACCGGAACAGCTTGAGTACTTCGAAGGTATGCACACCCGTAACATCATCCTAAAAGCTCGCCAGCTTGGGTTCACTACTGAGGAGTGCATTATTCAGTTAGATACGGCGCTATTTGAGGCAGGAAAGTGCGCGTTAATTGCCCATACGCTGCCTGATGCAAAGCGGTTTTTTAGAGAAAAAATAAAGTTCGCATACGATAAGTTACCCGATGAAATCAAATCTGCAAACCCAGCAAGAAACGATGCGGCAGGGGAGTTGGTTTTTGAAAAAGGGGGATCGCTTACTGTATCAACATCATTCAGGGGAGGAACCTTAAAGAGGTTACATATTTCTGAGTTCGGAAAGATATGTGCCAAGAATCCTGATAAGGCAAGAGAGATTGTTACAGGGGCTCTTGAAGCTGTTCCTACTGATGGTTGTGCAACATTTGAAAGTACGGCAGAAGGACGAGCGGGATACTTCTTTGATTACTGTCAGACGGCAGAGAAAGCACAACTACAGGGTAAGCGGTTATCCAACCTCGACTGGAAGTTTTTCTTTTTCTCGTGGTGGAAGAATCCGCAATACGCAATAGACCCAGTAGAGGCATTACCTCAGCGCCTGGTTGATTATTTCGCTGAGATGGAAGCAAAGCACGGCGTTGTTCTCAATGATCGCCAGAAAGCCTGGTACTACGCCAAAGAGAAAACGCTCGGCGATGACATGAAGCGGGAATATCCAACAATCCCGGCTGAGGCATTCCAGCAATCAGTCGAAGGCGCTTACTACGCCAAACA
>NZ_JAQRFO010000009.1:0-113156 GCF_028598775.1 Xenorhabdus aichiensis | reverse complement strand
TACAGGCTACTTGTAGCCTGTATTGGTACTTACACGGATTTTTACTGTTAAGCTGAGACGACATCGCGCCCATAGTTTTTAGCGTAAGCATTTTCGACCCCCGTAAGGATTTCAACGATATCAAAGTACCGATCCCATAACGGTGTTTCACGCAACTCTTCAACGAGCAGTTGATAGCTTTCATGATCTTTGGCATCCCATACCCAGATGTCTGTGACTCGTGTTGAATAAAACTCGACGTCATAAAAACGCAGCGAAACACCGGCGGCATGTTTTTTGATGATGGGGGTAAAGATTTCAGCAAAGTGTTTGAAGCGTTAAGCGTTGGTCGATAGAGAAACTCAGCCACTCAGGGGTTGTTTTGACCAGCATGAATACGGTTAAAGCGGGGGTAAAATGTTGTGATTGAGACATGATTGTCGTTCCTTGCATTCGTTGTTGAGGCCTCTATAATGTGAGCTATTACTTATTTTCACAACTCGCATTCCCCCCATGACAACGTTATCAAACCAAGAGCGACCAAGACTACGAAAACAGCCGAAACAAGCGCGCTCTCTCGCGATGGTTGAAGCGATTATTGAGGCCACTGCTCGCATTTTGGAGCGGCATAGTCACGAAGGTTTCTCAACAAATGCCGTTGCAGAACTGGCTGGCGTGAGTATCGGTTCCCTGTATCAGTACTTTCCATGCAAAGATGCGCTGATGGGGGCGCTAATCGTGCGTGAGTCAGCACGACTTATCACCGAAGCACAAAAGGCGGTAACAAAGACGAGTGGGCGTGCCGGGATTTCTGCCTTTATTAAGTCCTGTGTCGATCACCAACTGCGCCGCCCTGATTTGGCGCGGTTGCTTGATTTTGAAGAGGCACGTTTGCCTTTTGATAGTGGTGTGCAGTGGGCGAATACACAGTTGCGCAGCATCATCACTGAACTGCTGATAACCCCCGATATTCCTCCCCAAGCTGATATCCAGGTTGCTATGCGAGACGTGATGGCAATAATCAAAGGTATGGTTGATACCGCAGGTGAATACGGTGAATCTGCCAAATCAGGGCTTACGGAAAGGGTTGAACGTGCTGTATTTGGTTATTTGTCTTCCAGCCCACATTAACTGCAAATGAAATTTTCCCCCTAAAATGGCTTATTGGATTGTATGGGTGTACCTAAAGAAGACACTGCAATGAGACACTTCCTGCGTCTTACAAGGAGAGCGTAAAAAAGTTTGGGGCACTTATGCAGCAACAGCTTCTGTCAAATAGCGATCCGTTTCTTCACATAATTTTATTCCCGGATACTCATGCTCAAATCGGGCTTTTAAATCATCATTGAGTACCGCTGTCCGCGTCTGGAGTAAGTCATGTGCGCCTTGTTGACTCCATTGCATTTGCTGCTTTTTCACCCTGCGTTTAGCGATGACTTCATTGAAAGACAATAAATTTAGAACTTGGAATAGTCAATCCAGTATCACCCGCAGTCCTATAAAAAACATGTTATAGTAAGCCTCTAAATTTCCCTATTCATCGGAATATTATGTCTTATCAATGCCCTCTATGTCATTCACCATTATTGTTCATACATCATCAATGGCGCTGTGAAAACAATCATCAGTTTGATTGTGCGAAAGAAGGCTATGTTAATTTGCTGCCAGTTCAACATAAGCGCTCAAAAGAGCCGGGCGACAGTGTTGAAATGATGCAGGCGAGAAGGGCGTTTTTACATTCTGGCCACTATCAGGAATTACAACAGAAAACTATTCAGTTGTTTGACAAGTATTTGCCAGAAAGTGCCGGAACGTTATTGGATATTGGTTGTGGTGAAGGCTATTATACGGCAGCGGTACAGGCACAGTTGAATCTCCATCGGGATATGACGGTATATGGTCTGGATGTAGCGAAAATAGCGGTTCGTTATGGGGCTAAACGCTATCCAAACGTCAATTTCTGTGTAGCATCCAGCCACCGCCTGCCATTTGCTGACGGTTCACTTGACGGAATTCTGCGGATTTATGCGCCTTGCAAAGCGACTGAATTAGCTCGTGTTGTAAAACCGCATGGCATTGTTTTGACGGTTACACCTGGCCCACGTCATTTGTATCAGCTAAAGGAATTGATTTATCAGGAAGTAAATTTACATCCTGAAAACAAGGAACAGTGGGAGGGATTTGAATTAATTTCGACAGAAATGCTGGCCTATGCAATGCCATTGGATGGAGAGCAAGCCCATAATTTATTGCAAATGACCCCTTTTGCCTGGCGGGCATCAGAACAGGTTAAAACTAATTTGATGACTGAAAAACTGTTTAATTGTGAAGCTGATTTTATGCTAAAAGTTTATCGGCGTACTTGATAATGATAGTTTAATTCGGAATGGATATGGAAAAAATATCTATTCCGGAAAGATAATTATGCTGCATACATAAATAATTTAAGATGCTCGAATAATATATTGAACCCAATGATGATTAATATCAGGCCGCCAATCAGTTCTGCTCGTTTGCCTAATAACGGTCCAATATAACGTCCGATTAACATTCCTAATGTAGCCATAATCATGGTTATTATTCCAATTGTCATGGCGGTATGCAAAATATCGACCTGTAAGAAGGCAAGACCGACACCAATCACCATAGCATCGAGACTCGTTGCAATTGCAGTGATAACTAATGTCATTGAACTATGGCGGCGAGGAGTAGATTCAATGGTAGTTTGAACATTATTTTTCAAACTTTCAATAATCATCCGACAACCAAGCATGAACAGCAGTGAAAATGCAATCCAGTGATCCCATTCCATAATATATTGGCTGGCATAAAGTCCCAAAAACCAACCGATTAAAGGCGTGCAGGCTTCAACCAAACCAAAGATAATACCTGTACGGATCGCCTCACGGAAACGTGGGCGGTGAAGAACGGCACCTTTTCCTACTGCGGCAGCGAAAGCATCCATGGATAGCGCGAATGCGAGAATGAGTGTTGCGTAGAGATTCATCGACATAGCCTCGGCTGGGTGATTCCATATACACACAACCCACACCCAACCAATGGTGGTGTCATGTGTCTATGGTCTTGCCAACCGATTTAGAGCTTATTTTTATTAGGCCCTTCAGGCATTCGTACCACGTTTTGTTGCAAACGAGTATGTTGATACGAATTTTCCAAAAATGTTTTGGAACAGGCTACTCCCCAATGACTGGAAGTGACAATACCAGATTTAAAATAAAAGGCAAAAAATATTTGGTTATATATTAAAAAATTTTATTGATAATGGTTATCATTATCTGTCGTAATTGAAAAATGAAGCTAATATTAATTATTCGCCTCATTTAAAATATGGATATTGATGAGGTATGATATTATCTATTGTTGACAAGGAATTGATAGATTTTTTCTAAATCATCCAGTTTGCTTACAGTAATATATATATTAGCTTTTTCAAAGTTTATCATTAAAATACCGTCTTCAGATAGATTCATTGTGCTTATTTTTTTATATTGAAAAAAACGATTAGCGTAATAAAATCCTTGTTTTTTGAAAATAAGTTTAGGTGAACGAATATAACCTAAATATATTGTAACCAAGATGATAAATAACAGTAAATAGGTGGTGAATTGATTGCCATGTACGATAACATTATTATAAATGACGATGGAAATCAGAACGATAAATATTAAGGCATCGATCCGATGTTTTCTTTTTAATTTTATATTTAATAACGTTTTGCCTTTGAGCTGATTAATAATAAATTCATCATAAATCGCAAAAGCGAACATTAATAAAACCAGAATTATCAATATGATATCATTCAAACTCATTTTAAATCCCTAATTTTTTATATAGCTAATGGGTTTTTTATAATATGTTTGTTCTTGCAATAAAGAAGTGGGGGAGGAAAACCTCCCCAAATACGAAAGTAACGTAGAGAAATCAAACTTAACCGAGGAAACCAAAACGGAAGCCCACGATTCCCAGAACGAAAAAGCCCATGATGATCCACAGTGGATTGACTTTTTTCCGCAGCAGCCACATACAGCCGAAGGTCAGCAATAGCGGCATCAAGCCAGGCATTAACTGGTCAAGGATAGTTTGAACTGTGGTGACTTTTATTACGCCAGTGGTAGGATCGGGTACTTCAGAAACTACCAGCGGAATATTCACTTTAGTCCATTTATTGACTAGCGCTCCCATGACAAACAGGCCAAGAATTGACGCTCCTTCTGTCATTTTTTGCAAGAAGCCGCCGCCCATATCCTTAACGATATCCAAGCCTTTTTTATAGCCGTAAGCCACACCAAGGTAGCGGGTGAGCAATCGCACTAAGTTAAACAGGAAGAAAAATAGAATTGGCCCCAGCGGGCTACCGCTCATGGCAATTCCGGCACCAAGGGCGGCGAAGACTGGACGCACGGTTCCCCAGAAAATCGGATCGCCCACGCCAGCCAGTGGCCCCATCAAGCCGACTTTGATCCCGTTAATGGCACCGTCATCAATATCAGCACCATTGGCACGCTGTTCTTCCATTGCCATGGTGACACCAAGGATAGGTGCTGCCACATAAGGATGGGTGTTGAAGAATTCCAGATGGCGTTTTATGGCTTGTTTTCGTTCCTCAGTATTTTCAGGATAGAGGCGACGAATAACTGGCACCATTGAGAAGCAAAAACCCAATGCCTGCATACGTTCAAAGTTCCATGAACCCTGACATAGATTAGAGCGGAGAAAAACACCACGGATATCACTTTTCGTCAGCTTTTTCTGACCTGTGTTTGTTGTATCTGACATGTTGTTCATCCTCTTAATCTAATTCGTTATCAAGGTCATTTGAAGTATTGCCTGCAGAAGCGGCTGTCTGTGATTGGTTATATTTAGGGCTAAGTTGGATATACAGGATAGCCATAACAACGCCAATCACACCCAATGCAACAAGGTTGAAATCAGTAAAGGCCGCTGTGACGAAACCGAGGTAGAAGAAGGGCATCAAGTAGCCAGCGCGCATCATATTAATCACCATTGCGTAACCGACAACGACGATCATGCCCCCTGCGATATTCAAGCCGCTGGTCACAACTTGTGGAATCGCGTTCAGCATGCTCTGAACTTCAGACGTACCGACTGACAATGCCACGACCAGTGCAGGCAGGGCGATACGCATTGCCTGAAGCATTAACGCAGAAATGTGAAGGGCGCTGATTGCACGGAGATTACCGTTTTCTGCGGCTTTGTCCGCCGCGTGCTGGAAGCCAACGGTCAGAGTACGGACGATAATGGTCAATACTTGTCCTGCCGCAGCCAGAGGAATAGCCAGTGCGATACCTGCACCAACGTCTTGCCCGCCAGCGATAACCAGAATGGTTGAAATGATGGAGGCTAATGCTGCATCGGGGGCGACTGCCGCACCGATATTCATCCAGCCAAGAGCAATCATCTCGAGTGTACCGCCGATGATGATGCCGGTTTTCATATCACCCAGTACTAAGCCGACTAATGTACAGGCAACCAGCGGACGGTGGAATTGAAATTCATCAAGAATAGAATCCATGCCTGCAATACAGGCAACGATGAATATCAACAAAAGTTGAACAACGGTAATTTCCATTGTTTTTCTCCTGTAACCAAATGGAATTTGGTTAGAATTTCGTTATTGAGTAATGGTTAGTAAAATAGCATCTGTCTTTTGTTTTTTAAGCTTTTTTAAGCAGATCAATCATATTCAAGCGGGTATCACTGGAAACTTTGCGAGCTTCAAGTTCTATACCGCGGGAATTTAATTTCTCGAAAGCTTCAATGTCAGCGCTATCAACCGAAATAGCGTTATTGATCTGAGTTTTGCCCTGACGAAAAGCCATACCACCGATATTGATGGATTCAAGCGAAACACCGCCTTCGACAATCCGCAGTACATCTGTAGGATTTGTGAACAGCAGCATGACACGCTCACCCGCATATTTGGGGTTGTTGTAAACACGAACGCATTTAGCAACGTCTATCACATGAGCGCTGACGCCAGGAGGCGCGACTTGCTTCAACAAAGTGGAGCGGATGGTATCTTGTGCCACATCATCGCTGACCACAATGATGCGTTTAACATTGGTTTCTTTTGTCCAGCGAGTTGCAACTTGACCATGAATAAGGCGGTCATCGATGCGCGCAAGGGCAATTTTCATGTGTCCGCCACCAGAAACGGTAGGTGATGAAGCGGGAGCAATGGTTGGTGCTGCGGGTTTGATTGGTTCAGGTTTTTGGGTTTCTTCAGCTTGTTCTGTTTTAAGGGCGCGGATACCTTCTCTTCCTGTTTCCAGTGCCACAGAAACCAGCTCTTCCATTGATGGATCATCGTCGCGGCACATGAAGGCTTCAACCAGCATGGGGACGTTTACGCCAGTGACAATTTCGTAGTTGCTTTTGTCAACCACGATACGGTTGGCTGCATTGAATGGGCTACCACCCCAGGTATCCACGAAAAATAAGACACCTTGCTCTGTATTAAGTGATTCCAGTTTCTGGTTGTATTTGTCGAACAATGTATCGGCATTTTCACCGGGTACGAAGTCAATATAAGAAACGTTTTCCTGTTCTCCAATCAACATCTCTGCGGTATGAAGCAGTTGCTCTGCCGCAGCCCCATGTGTGCCAATCATAATGGCTATACTCACTTGTTTTTCCCCTTTCTGTAGCAATTGAACTCAGGTCTACTGCAAGCTTACTCTCAATATTTCTAATGTATTGCGCCTCCTATTAATTAATATGATAGTTGCAAACATCATGTCCTATTGAGAATCTATCTCAAATATTTCATTTCTCATGGTTTTATATTTTGTTACATAAGAAAATATATCGTTAGATTATCATTTGAAGCATTTAAGAAAATTGCTATCAGTCAGAAAAATTAAGATGGACTGTTTTGATAGACGAAAACAAGATTTTCGTTTTAATTTTCATTTTATTATGATTTTTTATTCTTTATATTTTCATTTTAGTGGTTTATTGAACTGTTTCCGGTAACATTTTATTAATGTTTGTATAAAAAAAATGTGATGTTTTAGGGGGAAAAGAGAAAATAATGTACTTAAGTGATCCGTTTCAGCCAAAAAATATCCCTGCCATGTGGCAGGGATATTTTTCTAGATAAGGCGTATATACTAATAATGGATAACAAATACCGCTCATCAGGGTGTTGATGAACGGCATCTGTGATTAGTCACACTGAACTTTAATCGCCAAACCACCGCGTGATGTTTCACGGTATTTCGCGTTCATGTCTTTACCTGTTTCGTACATAGTTTCAATGACTTTATCTAGCGAAACACGGGGTTCGCTGGTACGGCGAAGTGCCATGCGAGATGCATTGATGGCTTTGACTGAAGCAATCGCATTACGTTCGATACATGGAACCTGCACCTGCCCAGCAACCGGGTCACAAGTCAGACCGAGGTTATGCTCCATACCAATTTCTGCCGCAATGCAAACTTGCTCAGGGCTCGCACCCAATAATTCAGCAAGACCTGCCGCTGCCATTGAACAGGCAACCCCAACTTCGCCCTGACAGCCTACTTCTGCACCAGAAATAGACGCGTTCATCTTATACAGGATGCCGATTGCACCAGAGGCAAGGAAATAGCGGATATAAAGATCTGGCGTAACTGGCTCAATACAGTGGTTGTAATAAGCCAATACCGCTGGCACGATCCCACATGCACCATTGGTTGGCGCTGTTACAACTCGGCCACCCGCCGCATTTTCTTCATTGACCGCCAATGCAAACATATTGATCAAATCAACCACGTTCATTGGGTCATTGGAGAAATTATTTGATGATGTCAGCATACGGTGCAGAGCTGCGGCACGGCGAGGCACTCGCAGTGGGCCTGGCAATAGGCCTTCCGTGTTCAGACCACGGTCAATACAGGCTTGCATGGTATTCCATACATCGGCAAAGTATTCGCCAATTTCTTCTCTACTATGCAAATCCAGCTCGTTTTTCATCATCAAGCCAGAAACAGACAGACCTGTTTTGCTACAATTCATCAGCAGGTCAGCAGCAGAGCTGAATGGATAAGAAACTGGTTTGGTATCTTGAGAGGGTTTGCCAAAATGTTCTTCATCAACAATAAACCCACCACCGATGGAGTAGTAAGTTTTGCTGTAAATTTTTTCGTCACCTGCGAATGCATGAATCTGCATACCGTTTTCATGTAGTGACAGATTATCGCTGCGGAAGTTCATACCTCCGTCACGAGGAAAATCGACTTCATGTAAACCATTTGCCAGTGGCAAACGTTGAGTTTGCTCAACATCACGAATAAAACCAGGAATTGAATCAATATCAACAGTCGCGGGCATGTTACCTGCCAGCCCCATGATGATGGCGATATCCGTATGGTGACCTTTCCCAGTTAATGAAAGTGAGCCGTAAACATCAACAGCTACACGCGTGATAGAGGACATTACTCCTTGGTTTACAAGATCATCGACAAATTGTTTTCCTGCTTTCATAGGACCAACAGTATGAGAGCTGGATGGGCCGATACCCACCTTAAACATGTCGAAAACGCTAATCACGCCAGACTCCTTTAAGAAGAAAGAGATATAGTTATTTATATTAAAGCGCGCTACTTTACTGTTATTTAGTAGCGTTGATAAAGGAGTTTACAGTTTTTTTTTAATTATAATAGCAATTGATATGAATGTGGCTAAGAAACGCACATTTTGGTGATGCTTTGCGATTATTGTTAGACCGATCTTTGAACTTGTTGTGCCAGCCGATAAATAATAGCCGCAGTTAATCCCCAAATCATTTGTTCACGATACCAATAAAAATAGACTCGGTGCTGTCGATTGCGGCTTTTTATATCTAAATATTGGTAGTGGGGAAGAGAGAGAGCATCAAAAAGTGGAATTTCAAAAATTCTTGCCACTTCTGTTGGATTTGTCCGAAAAGAAAGAGAGGGAGAGACTAACCCGACAACGGGAGTCACACGATAGCCCCCACTGCTGTCTAAGGGGGCTAGCTGCCCCAATACTTGTACTTTGTGATGTGGAATGCTGACTTCTTCTTCTGCTTCACGCAAAGCGGTGGCAATCAGAGAATGATCTTCGGGATCGGCGGCTCCACCAGGAAAAGCGATCTGACCGGCATGTGAGCGCAGGTTTTTAGCGCGCTGGGTTAATAAAAGCGTTGGCTCTGGCTTACAGATAATCGGCAGCAATACAGCAGCATTTCGCTGGTTGTTCGCCAAATCTGCTGGCTGCGTAGGAAGTTGCAATTGAAACCGATGAATGAAGTCAGAAAGCGATGTCATGGTATATGGAGTTCCCCTAATTGAGGTAAGATGCGCCCCAGTTTATCAAATGTTTCCTGATATTCTTTTTCAGCAATGCTATCTGCGACGATTCCACCACCTGCCCAACAGTAAATTTTTCCCTTTTCTGTCAGTAAGGTACGTATGGTGATATTGCTGTCCATTGTACCGCAGAAACTAATATAGCCAATAGCACCGCAATATCCATGCCGACGATGAGGTTCCAACTCTTCAATGATTTCCATAGCACGAATTTTGGGTGCGCCAGTGATTGAACCACCTGGAAAACAGGCTCGGAGTAGATCGGTGGCATGATATTCATCAGGTAATGTTGCTGTAATGGTACTGACCAGATGGTGCACAGCGGGAAAGGGCTCAACGACAAATAATTCAGGAACCTTGACTGAGCCTGGTGTTGCAACCCGTCCGATGTCATTTCTCAATAAGTCAACAATCATCAGATTTTCAGCGCGATCTTTGCGGGAGTTGGCCAATTTTTTGGCTTGTAAATGATCTTCTTCCGGATCTTGCAATCGTGGTAATGTTCCCTTAATGGGGCGTGTCTGGATTTGCTTATCTTCCAGTAATAAAAAACGTTCAGGCGAAACGCTGATAATGCAGTTTTCAGGCAAACGGATAAAAGCAGAAAAGGGAGCACGATTACTATCATTGAGTTGGGTGAAGGCCTGCCACTCATCACCTTGATAGCTGGCATGAAAGCGCTGTGACAGATTGACTTGATAGCAGTCTCCATCACGCAGATAGCGATGAATCCGGGTAATTTTTTCGTGGTATTGCTGCGCAGTCATATTGGATTGCCATTGACTGCTCAGGGAGAAATTTGTTTCCCGGTTTTTTTGCTGTGATTCTAGCCATGCCAGACGATTATCGAGATTGTGATAACCCAGTAATGTTGCTTTCTGTTGGTGATGATCGATGATCAGAGCCCAGTCGTAAATCCCAACGGCCATATCCGGAAAATCCAGTTCATTGGCAGCAATGGCGGGTAATTTTTCAATCTTGCGGCCAAGATCATATCCCCATAGACCTAATGCCCCCCCCTGAAAAGGGTAATCAGGATCGAATTGCGGAGTAATATTGCGAATATGCAGATGCTTTTTCAACAACAAGAATGGATCTTCCTGAGAGAGTGAAACTTCACCATTACAGTTGATTTCTGTTGATTCGCTCCGTGTGATAAGCGTTGTTACTGGTTCGGCAACTAAAATATCAAATCGGTTATGGGGATGTTCAGCCGTTCCAGAATGTAACAACATTGCCCAAGGTGATACTGAGAGAGGGGCAAAATATCGGGTGGCAAGATCAGGAGAATAAGGTAACAGCCGTTTTTGTAATGCAATCTTCATGATGTAACCAGTGTTGGCGTTGGGTAATTCGAAAAAATAACTTATTAACTGCTGGAGATTATCACAGAATCTCACCCCTGACTTGAGATAAAAGCGTCTATTAAAACCTATTGGGTATATAATCCCGTTTGTCATTAATTGTGAACGTATATTTGAGGTTATGTTTATGTTTTCAGGTATGCCGGCATTATCCCATGAAGAACAGCAAGTTGCAGTAGAAAGGATCCATCAGTTCATTTCAGAAGGTATGAGCAGTGGGGAAGCTATTGCTATTGTTGCTCGAGAGTTGAGGGAGAAACATCAGGGCAAGGAGCAGATCCATGTTTTATTTGAGGATGACGAAAAATAACCGCCACGCATTTTTAACAAAACTCACATAATTACTTTCTATTACATGTTAGTTTACCCCAACATTTAATCCATATTATTTGGGTGGTAATAGGAGGTAATATGAAGGCAAACCAATTTATTCATCGTATTGGGTTATTGGGAACAGGCATTCTGCTTTCCGTTTCATTGACTACTGCATCAGCCGCTGAAAATGATCACATGGCGAAGTTTGTTTCTTGCAAAAACTTAACCAAAGACCAAATAGCAGCACAGGTCAAGCAAGATTTCTTACAAAATCGTATTCATCACTGGGATAAAGACAGGAAACAATTAGGAACTTCAAAACCCATTGCATGGGTAAATGTCAATGATATGACTGGTGATAGAAATACGTTACAGGTTCCGCTTATTGTTCGTGGCTCCCAAAGAGACAAAAGTTACAATGTCACAATTGATTGTCAAAAAGATACAATCAATTATAGTGAGGTAAAGTAAATAGCTTGTCATGATAACTTTAAATGTATTCGGGATACTGGGAGTGTATCCCGTTTTATTTAACCAGTGAGAGGTCTTTATGGCGGAACTACGAAAACTTTATCCGGCTTATGACGCGTACCAAACGGGATATTTGGATACCGGAGATGGACATCAGGTTTACTGGGAACTGTGCGGCAATCCAAAAGGTAAACCAGCGGTATTCATTCACGGAGGCCCTGGTGGAGGGATCGCAAATTATCATCGACAGTTATTTGATCCTGAGTGCTATCATGTCATGTTGTTTGATCAACGTGGTTGTGGGCGCTCCAAACCCCATGCCAGTCTTGAAAACAATACAACATGGCACTTAATTGATGATATTGAGCGCCTGCGTAATTTGATGGGGGTTGATAGCTGGCTGGTTTTTGGCGGTTCATGGGGGACAACTTTATCTTTGGCTTATGCTCAGAAACATCCGAGTCGTGTATCAGAGCTGGTGTTAAGGGGTATTTTTCTACTTCGTACCCAAGAATTGCATTGGTATTATCAGGACGGTGCTTCCCGGTTTTTCCCAGATAAATGGGAACGCTTGATATCTATCCTTTCTGAAGAAGAACGCGAAGATGTAATGGAAGCTTACCGTAAACGCCTGATGAGTGATGATCCAGAAGTACAGTTGAAAGCTGCCCGTTTATGGAGTCTTTGGGAAGGTGAGACAGTAACATTATTGCCTTCTGAAAATGCAGATTCATTCTCAGAAGATAAATTTGCCCTGGCATTTGCTCGTATTGAAAATCACTACTTCGTCAATAACGGTTTTATGGATAATACACAGCAGTTATTGGACCATATTGATCTTATCAGGCATGTTCCTGCTGCGATCATTCATGGACGTTATGATATGGTGTGTCAGTTACAGAACGCATGGGATCTGGCAAAAGCATGGCCGGAAGCGGAGTTGCATATTGTAGAAGGTGCTGGTCATTCCTTTGACGAAGCAGGCATTTTACACCAGTTGATCAAGGCGACTGATAAGTTTGCTGGAAAATAGCTGAGATAACCACCCACTTAAGTGGTGGTTATCTTCTTCGTCCCATCCTTAACGGCTTCTGGGTTCATAAGGTAAGCGTGAAAAATACCTTGATTGCTGGCGGTAATGATTTAATCTCTGCCGGAAATATTCTCGCAGGTGCTGTGGTTGAGATTGTTCAACCGTGTCAGGAATGACAGGCATGTTATAGCGTTCTTTAAATGCAACTCCTGATGCCGCTAAATCAACATTGACCTTATCCATTTCATCTTTAGATAACTTGGCTAAGTTATGAACCATCATATCCTCTCTAAAAAATAACACTCATTTTTACGGGATAAAATTAATCGAGTCCTCTTTATTTAGCAAGTTGTTTAATTGTGGTAAAAATAACCAGCTAAACATTAATAATATCAATTATCATTTTTATTAGTCATTTATTTTTTCAAATAGATATTTAATTAAATAAAAGTGATTCTTATTTTCTTATATTTAATGAGATTTATTCTTATTGTTTTATTTTAAATAAATACTTAATTATCAATTAGTTGAGTATTTTTATTTTATTTTTGTTTTATTGATTTTTAATAGGCATAATATGCGGAATTTAATAAATTACTAGGAGTATGGGTTGATGTTAAAACAAGAAATGGTTAAGAAATTAAATGAGCAATTAAATCTGGAGTTTTATTCTGCCAACCTATACTTGCAAATGAGTGCATGGTGCAGTGACAAAGGATATGAAGGTGCGGCGGCATTTCTGAGATCGCATTCACAGGAAGAAATGCAGCACATGCAGCGCCTGTTTGATTATTTGGGTGACACGGGAGCAATGCCTGTTCTCGGTGCTGTTCAGGCTCCTCCAGTTGAATTTAACTCGATCTCTGATGTATTCAATCAGACCTATGAGCATGAAAAACTGATCACAGAAGAGATCAACAAGCTGGCTCATGTAGCGATGATGACACAGGATTACTCTACTTTTAACTTCCTACAGTGGTATGTTGCTGAACAACATGAAGAAGAAAAACTGTTCAAATCCATTCTGGATAAATTGGGTATGGTAGGTGAAAGTGGCAAGTCACTGTTCTTGCTGGATAAAGATCTGAAAGGATTGTCTGTACCAGCACATGCCTGATAGATAAGCAAAATAAGCTCATCTGGCTTTTTTACCGTAATTTCTGCTTTTTCGTTTGTTTTTGTGGCAGGAATTACGGTTCTTTTCATTTTTGTCCTCATTTTTGCGTAGTGGTTCACAGGTCATGACTTTGGCCGCAGATTATCGCAGATTAAACCTGTTTTTTGATATAGAATCCCTATTTAGGTATGAAAATTCACCTGTATATTAAAGGGTTATCTATTATGTCCATTCTTAGCATCCGTTCATTCTGGGCTAAATTATCTGCTCTGGTGGTTCTATTTGTCGGAATGTCTTGTCAACAGGCTTTGGCTCATGCGCATTTGAAAGACCAGACGCCAGCAGAAAACACAATAGTTGAAGCAGCTCCACAAGCTATAACTCTGAGCTTTTCAGAGCGCATTGAGCTTGGGTTCAGTAAAGTAAAACTGATTGGCCCAGAAAAGAAAACCGTTAAAACGGGTAAGCTAGAACTTGATCCTGACACTAAGACCAAATTAATTCTGCCAGTTGAAGATAAACTTGTCGCGGGAGAATATAGCGTCGACTGGAGCGTGCTCTCTGTCGATGGTCATAAAACAAAAGGCGCTTATAACTTTACTGTAAGATAATGATTTCGCTTGAGGCGTTATACGTACTCTGCCGTTTCTTTCATTTTGTGGTAGTCATGCTGATGTTTGGCCTTAGCTTGTTTACTGCCATGCTTGCCTCAGGCCGTTTTTCGGTACTGATGAGAGAACGGTTAAGAGTCGGAGTTTCAATCAGCACTGTGCTGGCCTTAATAACTTCAATAGCCTGGTTTATCATACAGACAGGATTAATGGGAGATGGCTGGCATGATGTTTATCAGTTCGATATTTGGCTAACCGTGCTGGGAACTGCTTTTGGTCAAGTGTGGAAATGGCAGCTATTGGTTGCAGCACTTGCTGTTGCGTGTTTGTTCTTTTTTCATACTAAAACTAGAAATTTCTTATTGTTGGGCTGCTCTGTTATTTTGCTGTCAAGTCATGCTTTCATTGGTCATGCTGCAATGCATGAGGGGAATATCGGGTTGTTACTTCAGGCTAACCAGATTGTTCATTTACTAAGTGCTGGTTATTGGTTTGGTGGCCTGTGGCCTTTTTTGCTGTGTTTGCAATTCTTAAGGCTGAAGAATACATTGAATTCTAACTTATATCGTGATGGTACATATAGCGGTTATATAGCAGACAAGCTATCTGGTGAAAGCGTAGCTGCAATGCGGAAATTTTCGAATTATGGGCATTTTGCCGTTTTTATGGTGATCATCACGGGTATTGTGAGCAGCATCATTTTAATCCCAGACTGGCCAGTTTTCAGTACCACCATTTCTGAGTATCAATCAATGCTGTGGTTGAAAATTGCCTTGGTTGCTGGCATGGTGCTTCTGGCGCTGATCAATCGTTATATTTTGGTACCCAGGTTAAATCAGAAAAGGCGCTATGAATGGTTGACCATGAATAGCTGGTTGGAGATTATTCTGGGAACATCTGTACTGTTATGCATAGCCATCTTTGCAACGGAACCTCCCGTATGATTCCTGAGTGATAAATGTTGATTTGGCTATATAAACACGAAAGTGATCGGTAGAATCAGGCGCATATGTCTATCAGAGGAATGATAATGAAACGAGTATATTGGGTTTTAGCTTTTTTGTTTTTCTCTTTTCAGAGCATTGCCGCACCAATACAAACTGTCAGTAAATTGCAGTTCGGGAAACAATGGGCCTTTACCCGTGAAGAAGTTATGCTTGATTGCCGCTCGGATGGGGCACTATTTGTGATTAACCCCAGTACATTAATGCAGTACCCATTGAATGATCGTGCAACACAGCTTATGGAATCCAATAAAGTTATTGCTACATCGTTAAGTAAGATCCTTTTAGATGATCCTGAGCATTCCAATCAAAAAATGAGTATTGAGCCATTTCAAAAAGCGGCATTAGCTTTATGTGATAATACACGTGACAAAAAATAACTATAAGTTGACACTGCTAGTGTGAAGCGCAACCTAGTCACAGTCTATGAGGGACAAAACTTGGTAAATCATTGCATGTCAGCTACGCTTTAAGTGGTAGGTTGTTCTACGTCTCAATGGTAGTTTTTAGCGCAAGGCTCTTTGATAGAGCCATTTTCCATAGGCCGAGTAGAGGAGTACACTCGGCCTTTTTTTGTTTTTTACCATATGGCGATGGCGCAGGAGATTTTACTTTTTTCAATAAATTGTTTTTTCTCCTGATATATATAATAAGTGAATGGAGATCAAACAACCCTCAGTATATTGATAAGGTGTTTTATTATAATAATATGAACAAGGACACGGATCTGACTGCAAGTCAGGCGAGTTTTTAATATAAGTTGTGATATTTCCCTGAATTTTATAAATGAATACGGGTAAAAATAATTAAAGAAAATTCTAATTCAGGGATACAAGCGGTATTCTAGAAGGATGCCTGCCATGATGACAGGCTATTGTTCAAAATAGTTTATAGATAGCAGGGCAGTAACTTTGATGTTAATATTTTGTCTTAATAACATTAATTAATTTGGTCGTTATAATAGGGGCGTATGGATAAGCATAAATTTTATCAGGAGCTATCAGATAGCTTGATGGCTCTATTGTCAGGTGAATATGATTTAATCGCTTCTCTTGCCAATACAAGTGCATTGTTAAGTGATTGTTTGGATGATGTTAATTGGGTCGGCTTTTATTTGGTGGATGGTAATACTCTAGTTTTAGGGCCATTTCAAGGT
Source organism: Xenorhabdus aichiensis (assembly GCF_028598775.1). NCBI lineage: Bacteria > Pseudomonadati > Pseudomonadota > Gammaproteobacteria > Enterobacterales > Morganellaceae > Xenorhabdus > Xenorhabdus aichiensis. The sequence continues at coordinate 96,750 of NZ_JAQRFO010000009.1, read as the reverse complement.
AAGATCGCTTGTGTTCGTATTCCTATAGGAAAAGGGGTATGTGGAACTGCTGCGGCAAAAAATAGCATTCAGCGTATTTCTGATGTACATGCTTTTCCCGGTCATATAGCTTGTGATGCCACCAGTAACGCTGAAATTGTCCTTCCTTTGGAAATTAATGGGCAAATTATTGGCGTATTGGATATCGACAGCACTGTTTTTGAACGGTTTGATGAAAATGATGAACATGGCTTGAAAGCGCTTGTTATCAGGCTTTGTAAGCATTTGGGGCAATGCGTCGTGCCAAAATATCTACAACAGAACGTAACTTAACATACGTATAACGTGGCATTTATCAGTAACGCTATTATAATGTCGCCTGTTCATGCCTGCGCTGGTTGGCAAAACCGTTGTAATCAGGAAATTTCATGGAAACTGAACCTAAGTTGAATAGTAGTAAAGAAGTCATTGCTTTCTTGGCGGAGCGCTTTCCTCTCTGTTTCGCAGCAGAAGGTGAAGCACGTCCTTTAAAGATCGGGATCTTTCAGGATATCGTTGAACGTATTCAGGGTGAAGAATGTTTAAGTAAAACACAGCTTCGTTCTGCTTTGCGCTTGTATACATCCAGTTGGCGTTACCTTTATGGTGTTAAAGAAGGTGCCCAGCGTGTTGACCTTGATGGTAATGCGTGTGGTGAGCTGGAAGTTGAGCACATTGAACATGCGCGTCAGCAACTGGCAGAAGCGAAAGCGCGAGTACAGGCTCAACGGGCTGAACAACGTGCCAAGAAACGTGAAACCGAAAACGCATCTGACAAAAAAAGCGAACATCCTGTGAATAAAAAGACGGCACCTCGTCGTCAAGCATCAGGTGATGGTGAAAAACGTTCATCTCGTTCGCAAAATCGTCTGCAACAATCACGTAAACCAGCAGATAACGTTACAAGAAAAATTGCACAACCAAAAATTTCACAACCTGAGTTAACCTCAGTCACAGACGTATCCTCTTTGAAAGTCGGGCAGACAATCAAAGTAAATGTAGGTAAAAGTTTAATGGATGCTTCTGTGCTCGAAATTGCAAAAGATGGTGTAAGAGTGCAACTACCTACTGGTCTGGCAATGATTGTACGCGCAGAACACTTAAAGTTCTGATACGGAGGCCAACTTGGGCATGAACAAACTCATTAATTTGGCTTTCGTTTTAGGTCTATCATTTTCTGGTATAGGGTATGCAAATACTGCTAATGTCATCAGTAGCAGTACTGTTAACGGGAACAATGCGCCTGTTATTGCCCTCAGTCAATTGCCAGATTTAAAACCGGAACAACAACATTCAACCGTGAGTAAGCGGATTGTTTCTCGCTTTTTGCGTTCTCACTACCGCCATTTTTATCTGGATGCTGCTTTTTCAGGGAAAGTCTTTGATCGCTACCTGAACGCATTAGATTATGGCCATAATGTTTTTCTTGCATCAGATATTGCACAGTTTGCTGAACAGAAAGGGCTTTTAGGTAAAGCGCTTGAAAATGGTGATTTAAGGCTGCCTTATGCTCTGTTTAACTTGATGCAGAAGCGCCGTTTCGAACGCTATCAATATGTTCTTTCTCGCTTGGAACAGCCTGTTAATTTAGATGGCAATGATACGTTTGAAACCGAACGTACTAAGGCTCCGTGGCCGACCAGCGTTGAAGAATTAAATAAACTCTGGGATGCCAAGATTAAATTTGATTGGATAAATCTCAAACTGTCTGGTAAAGATGATAAAGAAATCAAGGAAATACTTACCAAACGTTATCGAACTCATCTAAAACGTCTTAATCAAAGTAAGAGTGAGGACGTTTTTCAAATTATCATGATGGCTTTTGCGCGTGAAATAGACCCTCATACTAGCTATCTTTCACCTAGCAACACAGAGCAATTCAATTCAGAAATGAGCCTTTCTCTTGAAGGAATTGGAGCTGTCTTACAATATGATGATGAGTATATCGCTATTCGTTCACTGGTTGGGGGAGGCCCCGCAGCGAAGAGCAATTTACTGAAAGATGGGGACAAAATTATTGGGGTCGGGCAAGCCGGAAAGCCAATCGTAGATGTTGTCGGATGGCGTCTGGAAGATGTTGTGACTCTGATAAAAGGGCCGAAAGGAAGTAAAGTTCGCCTTGAAATCATACCCAGCACGAAAGGAGCTAAAAATCATATCGTCACGTTAACTCGTGAGAATATTCGCCTTGAAGATAATGCAGTTAAGATGTCAGTGAAAACGGTAGGAAAAGAAAAAATTGGCATCCTTGATATACCGAGTTTCTATGTTGGCCTGACTAACGATGTGAAAATACAGCTGCAAAAATTGACCAAACAGGGCGTTTCTTCAATTGTCATTGATTTACGGTCCAATGGTGGTGGAGCGTTAACTGAAGCTGTATCGCTGTCTGGTTTGTTTATTTCTACTGGTCCGATTGTGCAAATCCGGGATAATACCGGTAGAATAAAACAAGACTCAGATACTGATGAAGCGATATATTATAAAGGTCCTCTAGTCGTTTTAGTTGATGGCAGGAGTGCTTCAGCATCTGAAATTTTTGCTGCTGTTATGCAAGATTACGGCCGGGGCTTAATTGTTGGTGATCCTACTTTTGGTAAAGGTACTGTTCAGAATCACCGTTCTCTAAATCGTATTTATGATCAGATGTTAAAACCTGACTGGCCAGAGATTGGTTCAGTGCAATATACTGTTCAGAAATTTTATCGGGTGAATGGTGGCAGTACTCAGCTTAAAGGTGTAACTCCTGATATCCTCATGCCAACAGCGGAAGAGCCTGCTGATATAGGTGAAAGCCAAGAGGACAATGCGTTACCGTGGGATAGTATTCAGCCAGCATCTTATCCTTTCTCAAAGGTTATTTCAGCGTCGGTGCCGTTACTGGCTCAATTGCATAACCAGCGTATTGCCAATGCTCCTGAGTTTAAATATATCAAGCAAGATATTGCTTATTACAAATTAATAAAAGCTCGTAATGGCGTTTACTCTCTGAATTATGCTCAGAGAGAGAAAGAGAATAAGGAGTATGAATCAATCAAGTTGAATCGTATTAATGAGCGCTTTAAACGAGAGGGTAAAAAATCGCTCAAGTCACTTGATGATTTACCGAAAGATTACAAAGGGCCAGATCCCTACTTGGATGAATCGGTACAAATTGCTCTAGATTTGGCACATCAACCAGCCGAAATGACTCTGACGAAGTAATTTTAAAATTCGTTACAGATAAAAGGCCGACTTGATAGTCGGCCTTTTTTGTAACACTGTAAAGTTATGTTGATTCTATCGCTTAACATCTTAAAAAAATTGAATAATATGGGCTGAATCCCCATATTTATGGTTTAGCTCTTAGTTGAACTATTTGATAATTAAAGGAAACAAATTTATATGATGCGAATAGCCTTGTTCCTTCTCACTAACCTCGCGGTCATGGTGGTGTTTGGGATAATACTTTCACTCACAGGAGTTCAGCGAAGTAGTGTAGCTGGCCTCATGATTATGGCTGGTTTGTTTGGTTTTGGTGGTGCGTTTATTTCTCTGTTAATGTCGAAATGGATGGCATTGCGTTCTGTTGGTGGTCAGGTCATCGAAAATCCTTCCAATGAAATGGAATTGTGGTTGATGGAGACTGTTCGCCGTCAGTCAGATCAGGTTGGTATTACTATGCCACAGGTTGCTATTTACGATGCTCCTGATATTAATGCATTTGCGACAGGTGCACGTCGTAACGCTTCGTTAGTTGCTGTCAGTACTGGGTTGCTGAACAATATGAGTCGTGATGAAGCTGAAGCTGTTATTGCTCATGAGATCAGCCATATCGCTAATGGTGATATGGTAACGATGACGTTGTTACAAGGAATTGTGAACACATTCGTTATTTTTATCTCGCGTATCATTGCACAGGCGGCTTCAAGTTTCCTATCCAGCAATAATAATGAGAATGAAAGTAGCAGCAACGGTAACCCAATTGTTTATATGGTGCTTTCAATGGTGCTGGAGATTGTATTCGGTATTCTGGCAAGCATTATTACCATGTGGTTCTCCCGTTACCGTGAATTTCACGCAGATGCAGGATCAGCGAAACTGGTTGGGCGTGAAAAAATGATTGCTGCGTTGCAACGTCTTAAAACCAGCTATGAGCCTCAAGAAGAGGGCCGTATGATGGCATTCTGTATTAATGGTAAGTCTAAGAGCTTCAGTGAATTATTCTTATCTCATCCCCCATTAGATAAGCGTATTGAAGCCCTTCGCAGTGGTGAATATATAAAGTAATGCCATAGTCGCTTGCTCTGTTATGGCCTGAAGTAAATATTCAGTAAACATAAAGCCGGGATTCATCATGAATTCCGGCTTTTTTATCGCTCTTTTGAGCATAAAAAAATGTCCCCTTTGCTTATTGAGATACAAAGGGGACGGGATTTTATCTGGTGCAGATTAGGACTGACTTAATCCTATCTCTTCATCTTGCTCTAATATTTCTTTGTTAGTTTTACCCATCAATTGACTAGTGATTGTGCCAGCTGTCATTGCACCATTGACGTTTAATGCTGTGCGGCCCATATCGATAATAGGTTCAACAGAAATCAGCAGTGCGACTAAAGTCACGGGTAGCCCCATAGCAGGTAAAACAATCAGTGCTGCGAATGTTGCACCTCCACCAACACCAGCGACACCTGCAGAGCTGATTGTCACAATACCGACGAGAGTCGCAATCCACAGGGGATCGAAAGGGTCAATACCAACGGTTGGGGCAACCATTACTGCTAACATGGCTGGATAAATACCGGCACAGCCATTTTGACCGATAGTCGCACCAAAAGAGGCAGAAAAACTGGCAATGGATTCTGGTACACCAAGGCGACGGGTTTGTGTTTCAACATTCAACGGAATACTGGCAGCACTTGAACGGCTGGTAAATGCAAACGTCAGAGCCGGGCCGGCTTTCTTGAAGAATTTGATCGGGTTGATGCCAGTCAGTGCCAAAAGCCCTCCATGTACGACAAACATCAAACCAAGGGCAATATAGGAAGCAACGACAAAATTGCCCAGTTGTGCGATATCGTGAATGTTGGAGCTGGCAACGACTTTAGTCATCAGAGCCATAACGCCGTATGGTGTTAGGCGCATAACCAGCCTGACGAGTTTCATTGCCCATGCTTGCAGGGTATCAATGGCAATAAGAGCTCGCTCACCACGTTCATGGTCATCTTTAAGCATTTGTAATGCAGCGATACCCAGAAACGCGGCAAAAATCACAACACCGATAATTGAGGTAGGGCTTGCTCCAGTAAGGTCAGCAAATGGATTTTTAGGAATAAAAGAGAGGATAAGCTGTGGCACACCCAGATCTGAAACTTTGCCAATATAATTTGTTTCAATAGCAGACAGGCGCGCCGTTTCTTGTGTGCCTTGAATTAATCCTGCAGCAGTCAGACCAAACACATTGGCGATAATGATGCCGATTAAAGCTGAAATTGCAGTGGTGAACAACAAGGTTCCAATTGTCAGGAAACTGATTTTCCCTAAAGCAGACGCTTTATGTAAACGTGCGACTGCACTCAGAATAGAAGCGAAGACTAATGGCATAATAACCATTTGCAGTAACTGCACGTAGCCATTGCCGACGATATTGAACCATTTAATTGATTCTTTCACGATGACATTGTGTGCACCATAAATGACGTTCAATGCCAGCCCAAAAATAACACCTACGACTAGGGCAACAACAACTTTTTTGGACAGGCTCCACTTATTGGAGCTCGCTTTTGCTAATACTATAAGTAGTGCTATAAAAATCAGCACATTAATGACGAGTGGTAAATTCATCCCTAGCCTCCAAAATTTCTAACTATATGATTTTTTTGTATGGTATTTAATCGCGCTAGGTTATAACGGAACGTTATACCATTTAATAGATAAGAAAACATGGTATCAGCATAAGAAAAGTCTTACTTATAATTAAATGGAATTAAATATAATGATTTCTTACTATCTAGTGCAATTGGTTATATAGCCTTATGTTATTACATTTGATTTTCGTCTGATTTTTGCTGATTGGCGATATAACTTGCGGAGTTACAGATAGTGATTAAAGTGCAGGAAACAAAAATTATTTATGTTTTAGAGAATGACCCCATTGAGGAAATGGGGTCACGAACTGATAAGGATATATTTAATCCGCTACTTATATAGGCTCTGCAACTTGTCAATTTGCAACTTATCGATTTGTAATTTATCAAAATAGTGGTGGATAAACGAAAAATCAATGTGATGTGGAAGGAGAATGGCAATGACGACCACCAGCACAGCAATAAATCGCTCCGCTTTTTTGCGTTCCTTTCCTCTAAGAATAGGGATACAAAAACGTATTCTCAGTGGCCATAAGAGTGGAATACCTGCGGGTGTAAGCATATCAGCAATCAGATGGCTGATATAACCCACAATCATTGCATGAAAAAAGTCAGTTGGAATGGGCCAACCAGACGGTATTTCAGCCTGGAAGAGAATAATTCCTACCACCAGAGCCAGTAAGCTGTGAGTAAATCCGCGATGCCCGCATAGTCGTGCAATAGGAATTGATATAAAACGGAATAATCTACCTAACGTTGAACTGGGATGATCAATATCAGGTAACAATGAGGCCAGAAGCACTCCAGGAAGCATATGAAGCCAGTCTCCCTGTGCTATTTCTGGTGTAATTTCTAGCTGGTGAGCCAATACGAGGCTGGCAACTGAAAAGAGGAGATGCCCTTCTGCTGTCATAACGATTTATATTAATTATTTATGCTGATTGCTGTTTATACATACAGTGGGGCAGTATAGAGGGTTTTTCACAAGTATGATAGGGGGTAAATAAGATAAATCTGTTATTTATTAATATATGGCACTAAGATTTAATTGGTTTTTACCTAGAGCAGCTAAGATGAAGTACACTATGATGAATATTTGCGCTGCCGTGTAGGGAAAATACAAATCAAAAAATGGCAGCGCAGAACAACTATCAAGTAATGTTTTCTATGGTTAATTCTTCCAGTGAATTTAACTTATTATCAGCCAATGACCAGCGGGGGTCATCAAAATGGTGGAAGGCAGGAATCACAATAGAGCGCATTCTTGCTGCTTTGGCTGCTACCATACCGTTGAATGAATCTTCCAGTGTAAGGCAATTAATAGGGTTAACCCCAAGTTGGCTAGCTGCCTGCAGATACACTTCAGGATGTGGTTTACTGTATGGTAAATTTGCAGCAGAAACTACAACATTGAAGTAATGTCTCAAGTTAAACAATTCAAGTACTTGCTCGAGCATATTATGGGGGGACGCAGAAGCCAGACCGACTTTAAGGCCATGTTTATGACAGAGGTTTAAAGCGTATTCGACACCGGGAAGCAGGGGACGGTTTTCTTTGACTAACCGGATAACGTGGTTGATGATGCGCTGTTCAACTTCCTTTTTTGAGGTGCCTTGCCAAGGTGATAACTGATACCATAGTTCAACCACCTTATCGATGCGTAATCCCAGTGTATCAGGCAATTTATTCGCCAAAGATAAGTCCAGTCCCAATTCACCAAATACGGTTTTTTCTCCTTGCTCCCAGTAAGGCTCTGAATCAATAAGCAGGCCATCCATATCAAAAATGGCGGCTTCTATAGGTAAATGAAATGACATCTTATATCTCTCCTTGATGGTGATAGCGATTAAAGATTTATAATTGTAGCAAGCTCTATGTTTTAAATCTCGTTATGAACAGATAACAAAGAAAGGCATAGTTTTCTAGGAAAAATGAGAGTCATACATTACAAATGAGGTTAAAGTTAGTCTCTTATCAGCTATCATTGAGTAAAAATAAAATGATTTATGCTAATGAGGAATGTTAATGACGTACCAACAAGCTGGATATGTTGCTATTGCGAAACGGATCTTGGGCTGGGTTATTTTTGTACCCGCTTTTTTGTCAACTTTTGTCTCAGTGATCAATCTGGCATGGCAACATGGTGTGAAAGGAAGTGGAATTTATGCAGTATTGAATGATTTTTTAAGAATGATGACAGAGATGATCAAATTCAATACATCATTTTTGGATTTTTTCTGGAAGCATTCACCAATACCTGATCGTATGGTGATGATTACAGGTACAAATGTTAGTTTCCTTGTGATCTATTTTCTTATGTTCGTCGGGTTGGCAATGAGTGCATCAGGCTTAAGAATGTATCGCCAATTTAAATTCATCAAGGAACATATCGAAGATCAAATGATCCTTGAAAATGCTAAGGAAAGTGGAATAACCAAGGAGCAGTTGGAAGCCAAGATTAAATTTCCTCTTCATTCGTTATTCAGTCAAATTTTTATCCTTTATATATCACCAATAATTATTGGTGCGATTGCTTATTTTTTATCAAAACTATTGGGTTGGTAATGTAAAAATAAAAATAATAGCTGCGGAAGCATTTATCTTCTCTTCGCAGCTTATTAAAATATTCAGTGGCTTAATCGGCATTAGTAGTGTTTTTTTACCTTTGTTCTATCTAATAAGCATTTATTTCTTAATATAATAAATTTTTCTTTTTTATTTTATCTATCAGGTGAAAACTAATTAAGCATAGTTAATGTATTTAGTGTGTCGTGAATTTTGTTTTATCGTCATTGTTAATTTGTTTAATATACAGATAATTAACTCCGATTTTTGGCAATGGTGTTAGATCAGAGTTAATAATAATGATTGTTATTTTCATTGATTAAGTAGATAGCGGTAATTGCTATTCAGATAATATATTATCAATCATATTTTGCACCATGATGAAGTTTTCCCCTCCAAAAAGGTTGCAGCGATTCAGTAAGTAGTAAAGTTGATAAAGTGGTTGTCGCTCAATAAAACTTTGTGGTAATGGCCAAATACTTTGGTAACCATCAAAAATTTGTAGGGGTAGCTCTGGACAAAGAGGCAGCATGGCAAGGTCACATTCACGATCTCCCCAATAGCAGGCGGGATCAAATGCTGCGGCAGAGTTGCTATTTAATGATGCACAATTTGTTGGCCATAAATCGCCATGTAGGAGAGAAGGCTGAGGTTGGTGAGATTGTAGCTTGTCACTGATTATTTGGACAATAAGCTCGATGTTGCCAAACACCATTCCCCTATCTGCCGCGAGTTGTAATTGCCAGCCAATCCGTTTTTCTGCGTAAAATTGATTCCAGCGCTTTTGCCATCCATTAGGCTGTATGGTGGTCGCGAGCATGTTATCAAAATCAAAACCAAATTTAGGTTGTTCACTCCATTGGTGCAGTTTCGCGAGTTGTTGGCCAAAGTAGTACGCACTATAGGCATTAAATGGCTTTATAGGTAAATATTCCAGCAAAAGAAAACTATGGTCGCGATCGTACCCAACGCCGTAAATTTCAGGGACACGGATAGTTTTGCTGTGGGCCAGCAATTCCAGTTGTTCTGCTTCTGCTTTAAAAACAGGTAACATTTCTTTCAAATTGGATTTGATAAAAATATGCTGTTCGCCGTACTGAACACACCAAGAACGGTGAATATCCCCTCCTGCTAATTCCGTTTTATTGTGAATTTCAGCGCTACCAAAATGCTCACTTAATAGACGGTTCACTGCTTGCCACATGATTCACCTCATTAAGTTGACAATTGCTATGCTCATATTACAGACAGATGCAACAATTGAACAGGTTAAAAAGTGATTTAAATAGCACTCAATAGAGAATCATATCCAAAATTAGATATGGCTCTCTACTTTATTAATTTGATTCACCTGAAATTTATGATGATGGAGATGGGATATCTTTGGTACGCTTCTTGCTCATTTTCTTTCTAGCTAATTTTATTTGGTCATAAATAAGTGCTGTTATGAAGAAAATAGCTTGAATAATGACGATACAAGGCCCTGTTTCACCATCGATGTGAAAGCTGATTATTGTACCGAGCACACTGGATGACACAGAAGCAATCATTGCAACAATAAGCATGCGATCAAAACTCCGGCAGAGCATAAATGCAATAATGCCGGGAGATATCAGCATGGCAATAACCAGAATAATGCCAACGGCTTGCAGCGATGCGACAATAGTTAAGGCCAGCAGGGACAATAAGCCATAATGGATAAGTTTCACGGGTAGACCGACAACGCGTGCCTGATTGGGATCGAAACAGTAGAGCATAAAATCTTTGCGTTTCAGCAACACAATTGCCAGTGTTACGCTAGCAATACATAGCGTCTGGATCAATTCATGCTGGGTAATGCCAAGTATGCTACCAAATAGAATATGCGTCAGATGCTGATCGGTATCTATGCGAGTAAACAGGACTAAACCCAATGCAAACATGCCGGAGAATACAATACCCATGACTGTATCCTCTTTGATCCGGCTGTGTTCTTTCAGATATCCAGTAGCGAATGCGCAAAATATCCCTGAAAGAAAAGCACCTATTGCGAGTGGTATTCCAGCGACAAATGCTAATACGATACCAGGTAAGACAGCATGGGAAATGGCATCCCCCATCAGTGACCAGCCCTTTAATACTAGATAGCAGGAAAGTACCGCGCAGACTGCCCCCACTATGACAGCAGCGAAAATAGCTCTCTGCATAAAATCATGCATGAAGGGTTCAGTAATGAATTCAATCAATGTACTCATGAGCGTCTTCCTTGAGTTAATGCTAAAGATTCTTTTTTCGCTCGTCTGCGGGACGCTAACATGCCATGTTTGGGGGCAAAGAAGAAAGCCAGTAGGAAAATCACAGTTTGTAGCGTGACAATCACTCCCCCTGTTGCGCCATTGAGGAAGTAACTCAAGTAAGCACCGATAGCACTCGTTAATGATCCGATGGTGACAGCAATGATAAGCAGGTGTTTAAACCGATCTGTCAATAAATAGGCTGTGGCACCAGGAGTAACTACCATTGCGATGACTAGAATGGCGCCGACTGTTTGCAATGCAGCAACAGTACAGGCACTGAGTAAGGTGAAGAAAATGATTTTTAACCGCAGAGGTGATAAACCGATAGAACGTGCATGGGTTTCATCGAAGAAAACAACTAAAAGATCTTTCCAGAGCAGCATCAAGATAATAAAGGAGACAGCAATAATGATTTCGACTTGCAAAACATCTTCATCAGAAATGCCTAAAATATTGCCGAGAATAATGGTTTGTACATTAACGGAAGTGGGGTTTAAGGAAACAATTAATAACCCGACAGCGAAAAAAGTGGAGAATATAAAACCGATCACCGCATCTTCACGTAACCGCGTGATATGACGAACCAGAGTCATTGATAATGCCGCGAGCATACCAGTAAAAAAGGCTCCACCTGCATAAGGCAAACCGAGAGCATATGCGCCTGCTACGCCCGGTACAACAGAATGGGAAAGGGCGTCTCCCATCAGCGACCAACCTTTCAGCATCAGATAGGCAGATAAAAAAGCACAGACTGCACCTACGATGGCACTTACCCACATGGCTTTCACCATATAGTTGTAATTGAATGGTTGTATCAGCAACTCCATCATGGCTGGTTTTCCTTCTGCTTTTGGCTTTGTCGTGGTGGGACATGACGGTCATAGCCATAGAAGATAGCAGCCCGCTCATCATCGGTAATGACAGTCAGTGAGCGCGGATCATCATCATCATGAAGCTCTGAGCCAGAAAGGTTGATATGGCGTAAGACACCACCGAATGTTGTCTCCAGATTTTTTTGGGTGAAAGTGGTTTCAGTTGGGCCACTAGCCAGAACAGTGCGATTGATCAAGATAACATGGTCACAAAATTCAGGCACACTGCCGAGGTTATGCGTTGATACCAAAACTAGATGCCCTTCATCACGTAAGTCACGGAGTAAATCGACAATGGCATTTTCTGTTTTAACGTCTACACCAGTAAAAGGCTCATCTAACAGTAGCACTTTTCCTTCCTGTGCTAGTGCACGTGCTAAAAATGTCCGTTTTTTCTGCCCACCGGAAAGCTCACCGATTTGTCGATTTCGTAGTTCATTCAGCCCGACGCGTTCAAGCGCTTTATCCACGATTTGATGGTCACGTTTACTGGGTCTGCGCAAAAATCCCATTTTTCCATAGCGGCCCATCATCACAACATCGGAAACTAAAACTGGAAAATTCCAGTCTACATCCTCAGTCTGTGGAACATATGCAATGATATTTTGTTTTAACGCAGTCTTGATGGTTTGTGCATTGAGGGTGACTTTTCCGTAAGAGGGAGTAACTAACCCCATGATTGTTTTGAATAATGTGGATTTTCCGCTGCCATTCATACCTACCAGCGCACAAATTGTGCCGCCGGTAATATCGAAACTGGCGTCATATATGGCGGTGTGCCCATTGTTGTAAGTGACGGTAGCATCATCAACAATTAAATGGGGATGCTCAAATAATGATTGATTGTTTAACGATGAATGACTCATTGATTAAATCCTTTCGCGATGGTGTCCACAGTGGTGTTCAGCAGGTCAATATAAGTGGGCACTGGACCTTTTGGGGTAGAAAGAGAATCGACATAGAGGATTCCACCGTAGTGAGCCCCGGTTTCTTTGCTGACTTGTTTTGCTGGTTTATCCGAAACGGTACTTTCACTGAAAACTACAGGGATCTTCTGTGCCCTTACGGTATCAATAACACGGCGAACTTGTTGCGGAGAACCTTGTTCTTCAGCATTGATTGGCCATAAGTACACTTCCTTGAAACCATAATCCTGTGTGAGATAGCTGAAAGCCCCTTCACTGGTTACCAGCCAGCGTTGATTTTCTGGAATACGGGAAAGCCGTTCCCTGAGTGGTGCATCCAGTTTGGTCATTTTTTCTGCGTAAATTTTCGCATTGCGATTATAAACCTCTGCATTCGCTGGATCATATTTAACGAAAGACTTGCGGATATTTTCAATATAAATCAGGGCGTTTTTGGGAGACATCCAGGCATGAGGATTGGGATTTTTATTGTAAGGTCCTTCACGAATCGGCAGCGGAGTTATACCTTCAGTAATGACAGCCGTAGGGATGCCTTTCATGTTTTCAAAGAAACGTTCAAACCAGCGTTCAAGATTCAAGCCATTCCAGAGGATAAGATCTGCACGCTGTGCTTTAATGATATCTTTTGGCGTAGGCTGGTAATCGTGAATCTCTGCGCCGGGTTTTGTGATGGATTCAACGATGGCTGCATCACCTGCGATATTTTGGGCCATATCCTGAATAATGGTAAAGGTAGTTACAACCCTGAATTTTTTATCTGCATAGGCTTGCTGGCTGAATAGGGTGAGCGTGAATAATGCGATAATCATACTGAATATCGGGAAAGCAGAAATTGAACGCCTTTTGTTCATTTTGGCAAACCTTACTTGTTATACATGTAATTATTGATAATGATTATCAATATCATTTATTTAAAGTCAAGGCTATATTGCACAAAATTAATGATAGTTTGATAGATATTCCTTAACTTTCTTGTTGCTGAGATATTGGCAAAGAAGGTGATGTGAACAAAAAATTAGCCTATTGTCTAGGCTTACGAAATATAAATGGCTCAATTTATTTTGATAAGTTGTATAAAAGTATTTTGGGCTTATTAGTAAAATTATATATGATTTATAAAGTTAATTTTGGTTTGGGGAAGACAGCGTGAAATTAAGACTCGGTTATATTGTGCTGGCAATGCTATTGACGGGGTGTGCAGACCAAGAAATTCATCAGTCAGGAGTTGATAAGCAGCTAACAGCAAAACGTCTTCTCGGTAACAATAACGTTGTTTCTAGTTCCCGTAAGTTTATGGCTAGATCTGAATCAACACCATTTGATCGTTTTATTGAGCAGGCTGCAAGACGTTATGGTGTTGATGAAACTCTTATTAAAGCGATTATTCGGGTGGAATCTGGTTTTCGTCCAGAAGTCGTCAGTAAATCCAATGCTGTTGGTCTAATGCAAATCAAGGCATCTACAGCAGGGCGAGATGCTTACCGAATAAAAGGAAAGTCGGGGCAGCCAACTATGCGTGAGTTGAAAGATCCAGAAACCAACATTGATCTTGGAACCGCCTACATTAGCATTCTGAAAAAGCAGCATCTGGAAGGTATCACTAATCCTGAAACGATGTACTATGCGATGATAGTCGCTTATGTCAATGGTGCAGGAGCATTATTGCGTACATTTGATTCAAACAAGACTTTGGCAATCAATAAAATTAATCGAATGACGCCAAATGAGTTTTATCAATATGTTCAGAATAATCACCCCGCACCACAGGCTCCTCGTTATTTATGGAAAGTAAAAAATGCCTACCGCGATTTGGATATCATTGATAATTGATACTGGTTAATCAATAGATTACACGGTAATTTTTTATTGTATGTTTTCGCTCAATCATTTGCGCAGGGAAATTCCCAAGATTTAGTTAATGAAAAAGAGCACGATATAGAACGTGGAATGTATGGTAAGAAAAGTTTAAAAAATCATCCAATATCAATGCAGATATCCTCAGACTTATAAGAGAAAACGTTGTGTATTAGATATCAGGTTGAATCCAGATGGCGTATATTTCAACAGCATTTTACTTAATTTTGTACCGTAATAATTATTAGATATTTTAGGTAGTTCAAGATGGCTGAATATCACGTTAAGCTATTTTAACACTTACTCTGTGTGATAGTATGGTGAATGAGTTAGGGCAAATGTACTGGGTACTTTAAAAAACTATGTACTTAATTGAGTACACATCTTGCGGAGTGAAGCAAGAGTTTGTTCTTAACGTGTTGAATTTCTAAATTAAAATATTTCATACAAGTGATCTTTCGTGTGGGTCACCACTGTAGATAAGGATTTTAAATGCCTGTAATTACTCTTCCTGACGGTAGTCAACGTCAATTTGAGCATGCCGTTTCTGTAATGGATGTAGCTCGCGATATCGGTGCGGGCTTGGCAAAAGCGTGTATTGCTGGCCGTGTTAATGGCGAATTGGTGGATGCATGTGAATTAATTGAAACCGATGCTAACCTTGCAATTATTACCAGCAAAGATGAAGACGGTCTGGAAATTATTCGCCACTCATGTGCACATTTACTAGGTCATGCAGTTAAGCAGCTATGGCCTGATACGAAAATGGCAATCGGTCCTGTGATTGACAATGGTTTCTACTACGATGTTGATTTAGATCGCTCTTTGACGCAGGAAGATATCGAGCTGCTTGAGAAACGCATGCTGGAGCTTGCCAAGACAGATTATGACGTCATCAAGAAAAAAGTCAGTTGGCAGGAAGCGCGTGATGCATTCGCAGCTCGTGGCGAAGAATATAAGATCCAGATTCTGGATGAAAATATTAGCCGTGATGACCATCCGGGTCTGTATCACCATGAAGAATATATGGATATGTGCCGTGGGCCACACGTCCCTAATATGCGTTTTTGCCATCACTTCAAATTGCAGAAAATAGCGGGCGCATACTGGCGTGGCAATAGCGACAACAAAATGTTGCAGCGTATTTACGGTACTGCATGGGCAGACAAAAAACAACTCAATGCCTACTTGCAACGCTTAGAAGAAGCTTCAAAACGCGATCACCGTAAAATCGGCAAACAGCTCGATCTGTACCACATGCAGGAAGAAGCGCCGGGCATGGCATTCTGGCATAATGATGGCTGGACAATTTTCCGTGAACTGGAAACATTTGCCCGCGTCAAGCTGAAAGAGTACCATTATCAGGAAGTGAAAGGCCCATTCATGATGGATCGTATCCTGTGGGAAAAAACAGGTCACTGGGAAAACTACAAAGAACATATGTTCACCACATCATCGGAAAACCGTGAATATTGCGTGAAGCCGATGAACTGCCCAGGACATGTCCAGATTTTTAATCAGGGTCTGAAATCTTATCGTGACCTGCCGTTGCGTATGGCTGAATTTGGTAGCTGCCATCGTAATGAACCGTCAGGGGCATTGCATGGATTGATGCGTGTGCGCGGCTTTACTCAGGATGATGCACATATCTTCTGTACTGAAGACCAAATTCATCAAGAAGTCAGTAGCTGCATCAAAATGATTTATGACGTGTATAATACGTTTGGTTTCGAGAAGATTGTTGTCAAATTATCGACTCGCCCAGAAAAACGTATTGGCACTGACAAACAGTGGGATGAAGCGGAAGCTGATCTTGCTGAAGCACTGAAACAAAGCGGTATTGAATTTGAATATCAGCCGGGTGAAGGTGCTTTTTATGGCCCTAAGATCGAATTTACTCTATATGATTGTTTGGATCGTGCGTGGCAATGTGGTACTGTGCAGCTCGATTTTTCATTGCCAGCGCGTTTGAATGCGTCATATGTCGGTGAAAATAACGAACGTAAGGTTCCTGTAATGATCCACCGTGCTGTTCTAGGCTCTCTGGAACGGTTCATTGGTATCCTGACCGAAGAATATGCTGGGTTCTTCCCAACATGGTTGGCACCTCAACAGGTTGTCGTCATGAATATTACTGACGGTCAGGCAGATTATGTACAGGAATTGGTTAAAAAACTTCAAGATGCTGGCATTCGTGCAAAAGCAGACTTGAGAAATGAGAAGATTGGTTTTAAAATTCGCGAACACACTCTGCGTCGAGTGCCTTACATGCTTGTTTGCGGCGATAAAGAGGTCGAGTCAGGAAAAACTTCTGTTCGTACCCGCCGTGGCAAGGATTTAGGTAGCATTAATGTCAGTGAGTTTACAGAAAAACTACTGACAGAAATACGCAGTCGCAATCTTCATCAATTGGAGGAATAAGGTATTAAAGGCGGAAAAAGAATTCAACCGGCGCGCCCAAATCGCATTAATGAAGAGATTCGCGCCTCTGAAGTTCGTTTAACAGGATTAGATGGCGAACAGATTGGTATTGTCAGTCTGAGAGAAGCTCTTGAGAAAGCTGAGGAAGCTGGTGTTGATTTAGTTGAAATCAGCCCAAATGCCGAACCGCCGGTTTGTCGTATCATGGACTACGGCAAGTTCCTCTATGAGAAGAGTAAATCAGTCAAAGAACAGAAAAAGAAACAAAAGGTTATTCAGGTTAAGGAAATCAAATTCCGTCCTGGTACAGATGAAGGCGACTATCAGGTCAAACTACGCAACCTGATTCGTTTTCTGGAAGATGGCGATAAAGCTAAAATCACCCTGCGTTTCCGTGGGCGTGAAATGGCGCATCAGCAGATTGGTATCGAAATGCTTAACCGCATTCGTGAAGATCTGAGTGAACTGGCTGTGGTCGAATCCTTCCCATCGAAGATCGAAGGCCGCCAGATGATCATGGTGCTCGCTCCTAAGAAGAAATAGTCAGGCAGTCAAGTAATGGGCTCCAGTCAGTTTTTGGTTGGAGTCTATTCGCCTTACTAATTCGTTGTAATCAACAATGCGAAGTGGAAATTAAAATGCCAAAGATTAAAACAGTACGCGGCGCGGCTAAACGCTTCAAGAAAACTGCCAGTGGTGGTTTCAAGCGTAAGCACGCTAACCTTCGTCACATCCTGACTAAAAAATCAACTAAGCGTAAGCGTCACTTACGTCCAAAAGGCATGGTCTCCAAAGGAGATTTGGGCCTGGTTGTTGCTTGTTTGCCATACGCATAAGCAAATTTTTTAGATTAGAATTCAGAGACGATAGGAGAAGTATATGGCTCGCGTAAAACGTGGTGTTATTGCCCGTGCACGTCACAAGAAAATTTTAAAACAAGCGAAAGGTTACTACGGTGCCCGTTCGCGCGTTTACCGTGTTGCTTTCCAGGCAGTTATCAAAGCTGGTCAATACGCTTACCGTGACCGCCGTCAGCGTAAACGTCAATTCCGCCAATTGTGGATTGCACGTATCAACGCTGCTGCACGTCAGAACGGAATGTCTTACAGCCGTTTCATCAATGGCCTGAAAAAGGCTTCGATTGAAATCGACCGTAAGATTCTGGCTGACATCGCTGTATTCGACAAAGTAGCATTTGCTGCTCTGGTTGAAAAAGCGAAGGGCGCTCTGGCATAAGTCAGGTTAGAAGAGGGAGCTTGCTCCCTCTTTTACTTTCCCCCAAAATATGGCTTACTATTGATTGGGTTAATAAGGATATAATGGAGAGAATGGCAATGATGAAATTAGCTTTTTTTCGTTTCTTTTTTTACTTTAGCGCCTGAAATCGGGGGGCTTTGCGCGTAAGAAAAGAAACGAAAAACAGCGCTTGAGCCTCCAGTGTGGAGGCTTTTTTATTTTTATGACCTCACTAATAGCTATTTGGGGCATAGTCGATAACAACTAAAGGGCCATCTGGCCGAAGGAAGAGGAAAACGATGTCACATCTTACTGAGCTGGTTGCAAAGGCAAAAGCAGCCGTAGAGGAAGCCCAGGATGTTGCCGCGTTGGATTTGGTGCGAGTTGAATACCTGGGAAAAAAAGGCCATTTAACCCTCCAGATGTCATCGCTGCGTGACTTACCAGCCGACGAACGTCCAGCGGCAGGGGCTGTTATTAATCAGGCAAAACAGGAAGTGCAGGAAGCATTGAATGCTCGTAAGGCAAAATTGGAAGCTGATGTTCTGAATGCACGTTTGGCAGCAGAAAAAATCGATATTTCATTGCCTGGCCGTCGTATGGAAAATGGTGGATTACATCCTGTTACCCGCACGATTGAACGTATTGAAACTTTCTTTGGCGAATTGGGTTTTTCTGTTGAATCTGGCCCAGAAATCGAAGATGACTATCATAACTTCGATGCCCTGAATATTCCGGCACATCACCCTGCTCGTGCTGATCATGATACATTCTGGTTTGATGCAACGCGCCTGCTGCGTACACAAACTTCAGGAGTACAGATCCGTACTATGAAAGAACGCCAGCCGCCGATCCGCATCATTGCACCAGGTCGTGTATACCGCAATGATTATGACCAGACACATACTCCAATGTTCCATCAGGCAGAAGGGCTGATTGTTGATAAAAATATCAGCTTTACTAACCTGAAGGGGACATTGCATGACTTTTTGAATAACTTTTTCGAAGAAGAGATGCAGGTTCGTTTCCGTCCTTCCTATTTCCCATTTACGGAACCTTCCGCAGAAGTCGATGTGATGGGTAAAAATGGTAAGTGGCTGGAAGTATTGGGTTGCGGCATGGTGCATCCAAATGTATTGCGCAGTGTTGGCATTGACCCTGAAGTCTATTCTGGTTTTGCTTTTGGCATGGGAATGGAACGCTTAACTATGTTGCGTTACGGCGTCACAGATTTACGTGCTTTCTTCGAAAACGACTTGCGTTTCCTCAAACAATTTAAATAAGGCAGGAATATCTCATGAAATTCAGTGAACTCTGGTTACGCGAGTGGACTAACCCTGCCATCAGCAGTGAAGTATTGTCTGATCAAATCACCATGGCAGGTTTAGAAGTTGATGGTGTTGAAAAAGTGGCAGGTCAATTCCACGGTGTTGTTGTGGGTGAAGTCGTTGAATGTGGCCAACATCCAAACGCAGATAAATTGCGTGTCACAAAAGTTAATGTAGGTGGCGATCGCCTGCTGGATATTGTTTGTGGTGCACCAAATTGCCGCCAGGGGCTGCGTGTCGCTGTTGCCACAGTGGGCGCTGTGCTGCCGGGTGATTTCAAGATTAAGGCCGCGAAATTGCGCGGAGAGCCATCAGAAGGGATGCTCTGTTCTTTCTCTGAACTGGGTATTGCAGATGATCATGATGGCATTATTGAACTGCCTGCGGATGCACCGATTGGTACTGATCTGCGCGATTATATCAAATTGAATGATAGCATCATTGAAATCAGCATTACACCTAACCGTGCAGATTGTCTAAGCATCATGGGAGTTGCTCGTGACGTTGCTGTTATCAATAAACTGTCAATGACAGAGCCACAGATCGAGTCTGTAAAACTAACTACAGAAGCTACATTCCCTATCCGTGTCGACGCACCAGAAGCCTGCCCACGCTACTTGGGACGCGTTATCAAGAATGTAAACGTCAAGGCTACAACACCACTGTGGATGCGTGAAAAACTGCGTCGTGGTGGTATTCGTTCTATTGACCCAATTGTTGATGTTACTAATTATGTACTGTTAGAGTTGGGACAACCGCTGCATGCATTCGATTTGGAACGCTTAAGTGGCTCAATTACTGTTCGTCTGGCTGAGCAGGATGAAAAATTAACACTGCTAGATGGTAACGAAATAGAACTTTCTGCTGATACACTCGTTATTGCTGATGAAAAGCAAGCGCTTGCAATGGCAGGAATTTTTGGCGGTCAATATTCTGGTGTGAATGCTGAAACACAGCATATTTTACTGGAGTGTGCTTTCTTTGCACCATTAGCGATTACAGGCCGTGCTCGTCGTTATGGCCTGCATACTGATGCTTCCCATCGTTTTGAGCGTGGCGTAGATCCACAACTTCAGCATAAAGCGATGGAATATGCCACCCAATTGCTGATTGCCATTTGTGGTGGGGAAGCCGGAGAGATCATTGATGTTACCAGTGGATCCTATTTGCCAAAATCGGCGGCTATTACTCTAAATCGCAAGAAATTGGATCGCCTGATTGGTCATCATATCGTTGATGACGAAGTTACGGATATTCTGACACGTTTAGGCTGTCAGGTGACAGTTCAGAGCGATAGTTGGCAGGCTGTTGTACCTAGCTGGCGTTTTGATATGCAGATTGAAGAAGATCTGGTTGAAGAAATTGCACGTATTTACGGTTACAATAACATCCCAGACGTGCCTGTGCGCGCTGATCTTGTGATGACTGCACACCGTGAAGCTCATCTGCCATTGAAACGTGTCAAAACGATGCTGGTGGACAAAGGCTATCAAGAAGCGATTACCTACAGTTTTGTTGATCCAAAGATTCAGCAATATTTGCATCCACAGGAAGAAGCATTAATCCTGCCAAATCCGATTTCGGCTGACATGTCGGCTATGCGTTTGTCATTGTTGACAGGATTATTGACCACTGTTGTTTATAACCAGAACCGTCAGCAGAATCGTGTCCGCTTATTTGAAACTGGCTTGCGTTTTGTGCCTGATGAAAATGCTGAACATGGTATTCGTCAGGAATTGATGCTTGGTGGCGTGATAGCAGGAAATCGTTTCGAAGAGCACTGGTTGATTGAAAAACAAGCAGTTGACTTCTTTGATCTTAAGGGTGATTTAGAATCCGTTTTAGAATTGACTGGTATGCTATCAAGCATTTCATTTAGGGCGGAGGAACATCCTGCTTTACACCCTGGACAAAGCGCTGGGATTTATCTGGAAAATAATTATATTGGTTATATAGGTGTTGTTCATCCAGAATTGGAGCGCAAATTTGACTTAAATGGTCGCACCGTGATATTCGAATTATTGTGGACCAGTCTGGTGGACCGCGTGATTCCTGAAATGAAGGAAGTTTCTCGCTTCCCATCTAATCGCCGTGATATCGCCATAGTTGTGCCTGAAAATGTAGCCGCAGAAGATGTTCTCACTGAATGTAAGAAAGTTGGCGTAAATCATATAGTTGGCATAAACTTATTTGACGTGTATTGTGGTAAAGGTGTCGCGGAAGGCCACAAGAGCCTTGCTATTAGCTTAATCTTGCAGGATACCGTGCGTACACTGGAAGAAGAAGAAATTGCTGCGACCGTCAACAAATGCGTTGCTGCATTAGAACAGCGATTCAAAGCATCCTTGAGGGACTGAACTTATGGCGCTTACTAAAGCTGAAATGTCAGAAAATCTGTTTGAGAAACTGGGTATTAGCAAACGTGACGCTAAGGATCTAGTGGAAATATTCTTTGAAGAAGTGCGTCATTCTTTAGAGAATGGGGAGCAGGTTAAATTATCTGGATTTGGCAACTTTGATTTACGAGACAAGAATCAACGTCCAGGTCGTAATCCGAAGACAGGCGAAGATATTCCAATTACGGCCCGTCGTGTTGTTACGTTTCGCCCAGGTCAAAAGTTGAAAAATCGGGTGGAAAAAGCTTTACCAAAAGAATAAACACATAAAAAAGGCCGCATTATTGTGCGGTCTTTTCTTACCTTTAATATCCCGTTGTATACAATGGGATACATTTCTTTTTTCTGGTGCCGCCAATGCACTCTGTTTATGAATTAATCACTCTCCAGAAAAAACGTGACTATCGTGTGATAGCACTCCTATCTATTTTATTTATTATGTTATTTATTTTGTCATTGTGTGCAGGAGAATTATGGTTCTGGCCTGATCAATGGCTGTCTGACTCGGCCCGATTGTTTATCTGGCAATTGAGATTGCCCAGAGCGATTGCGGTGATGGTGGTTGGTGCGAGTTTGGCTGTGTCTGGCGCCGTCATGCAGGCGTTATTTGAAAACCCGCTGGCAGAGCCGGGATTATTGGGGATCAGCAATGGTGCTGGAGTCGTTGTGGTATGTCTGATCCTTGTCTTTCATGGTATTGCTCCATTGTGGTTATTAAGTGTTGGTGCGGTTCTCGGGGCTTTTGCCATGACTGCTATTTTGTTGGGCTTTTCCAGAAAACACCAAGTGACGAATACGCGGTTACTATTGATTGGCGTTGCCTTCGGAGTGATATTTGGCGCTATGATGACATGGATGGTTTACTTCAGTACCAGTCTGGATCTACGTCAGTTGATGTATTGGATGATGGGTAGTTTCAGCGGTATTGACTGGCGTCAGAAGTGGCTGGTTATTGCACTGGTTCCAGCTGTTTTCTGGCTGAGTCGACAAGGGAAAGTCCTTAATTATTTATCGCTTGGTGAGTTACAGGCTCAGCAATTGGGAATATCGCATAATAAGTGGCGTAGTTTATTTGTATCGGCGGTTGGATTGTTGGTTGGTTTGAGCGTTGCTTTGGCGGGGACGATTAGTTTCATTGGCTTGGTGATTCCCCATATCTTAAGATTGATTGGTCTGACGGATCATAAGACCTTACTTCCAGCTTGTGCATTGGCGGGAAGTAGTGGCTTATTATTGGCAGATCTATTTTCCCGCCTGTCATTATCTCATGCAGAAGTGCCGATTGGTGTGGTCACTGTAACCTTGGGAGCACCAATTTTTATATGGTTACTATTAAAAACACATCATAGATAAATATATTCGATGAATGTTCATGGGAGAAATAAAATGACCGGCCAACCGATTTTAGAACTGAATAATGTTACGGTTGGCAAGAGGCTGGCCGCATTATCTGAATCTGTTATGGCAAGAGAACAAATTCATCTGGTCGGATTGAATGGTTCAGGGAAAAGCACGCTGCTTTCAGCGATTGCAGGAATTTTACCTTACAGTGGCAAGATTCATCTGAACGGCAGAAACCTGTGTGATTATCGGCAGCACGAGTTAGCGAAATACCGGGCATGGTTTTCTCAATCAGTTTCTGTTCCTATCATGCCAGTTTACCAGTATCTGGATATGTATCGCCCTGATTCAGCGCCATTGGATCAGAGTGAAAGTGTGTTATATGAACTTTGTCGGCAGCTAAAACTCACTTCATTACTGTCTTCGTCAATTGGGCAGTTATCAGGAGGTGAATGGCAGCGTGTCAGATTGGCAGGGGTCTTTTTGCAGATATGGCCAGAACTGAATCCGAACGGAAAATTACTACTCCTTGATGAACCGACAAACAACCTCGATATTACTCAGCAAGCAGTTTTAGATCAGTTAATCAAACAATTTTGTTCATTGGGTGGCTCGGTCTTAATGAGCAGCCATGATCTTAATCACACTTATGAACAAGCTACCAGTGTATGGTTATTGTCGTATGGAAAATTGTTAGTATCTGGAATACCACAAAATGTTATGACCAATCAAAATTTATCAGAAATTTTTGAAGTAAATATTAGACATATCCAAAATACCAGCTATAAATTATGGAGGGTCGATCATTTTTAATTTCCGTTAGTAAAAATCACCTTAATTGATTGTTTTTAATCTCTTTTTGGTATCACGATTGTCCCTGATTTTGTCTATCCGTTGATGTTTCGTTGAACAAACATCATTTAAAATTTTTGGGAATTATAAAACGAATCAGGCTACACAAAGCGATTATGGATAATTTTCTGCCATTCTCTCGTCCAGCAATTGGACATGAAGAGATAGAAGCAATAGAACAGGTTTTACGTTCAGGTTGGATTACGACAGGGCCACAAAACCACCAGTTAGAGCAAGATTTTTCTCGTATATTTGGTTGCAGACACGCGATTGCATTATGTTCTGCTACGGCGGGGATGCATTTGGTTCTGCTGGCATTAGGCATTGGTCCAGGTGATGAAGTTATCACCCCTTCCCAGACTTGGGTTTCCACCATCAACATGATTTGTCTTCTGGGCGCAGAGCCTGTTATGGTCGATGTTGACCGTGATACGCTGATGGTAAGTGCGGAAACAGTCAGAAAAGCGATTACACCAAACACTAAAGCTATTATTCCTGTCCATTATGCAGGAGCACCTTGTGATCTTGATGCCCTGCGTACTGTTGCTAACGAAGCTAATATCCCTCTGATTGAAGATGCTGCTCATGCTGTAGGAACCCGTTATAAAAATGAATGGGTGGGCGAGCGAGGAACGGCAATCTTTTCTTTTCATGCCATTAAAAACATGACATGTGCTGAAGGTGGCATGTTCGTTACGGATAATGACGAGCTTGCACACCGGGTTCGCTGCCTAAAATTTCATGGATTGGCTGTTGATGCATTTGATCGGCAGATTCAGGGCAGGAAACCTCAGGCAGAAGTCATTGAGCCCGGTTTTAAATATAACTTATCAGACATCCATGCGGCGATGGCAGTTGTACAGTTAGGCAAACTGAAATCCATGAATGCCCGTCGCGGGGAGTTAGTCGCTCGGTATACTGCCGCATTGAACCATTCACCGTTACAAATGTTGAGTGTTCCTGAATATGAACACGGGCATACCCATCATCTATTTATGGTGCGTGTTGACCAAGATGTCTGTGGTATTGATCGCGATACTTTCATGGCACGTTTAAAAGAAAGAGATATTGGTACAGGCTTGCATTTCAGGGCTGCACATACACAAAAATATTATCGGGAACGTTATCCGATGCTGTCTTTGCCTGCATCGGAGTGGAACTCGGCAACACTTTGCTCGTTGCCGCTTTTTCCAGACATGAATAATGACGATGTAGATCGTGTTGTGAATGCAATCACTGAAATTCTTTCGGAGCATAGAAATAGTGACATTTGAAAAAATTAAGAAAGCCTCGGTTGTTATTCCGGTTTATAACGAAGAAGAAAGTCTACCCCAATTATTGGAAAGGACGATCGCTGCGTGCCAACAACTTGAGCAGAAATATGAATTAATTCTGGTGGATGATGGTAGCCGTGACAGCTCTGCCGATATTTTAACGCAGGCAGCTGAAATTCCCGAAAATCATGTCATTGCTATTTTGCTTAACCGTAATTATGGGCAACATTCTGCAATCATGGCGGGGTTCCATCAGGCGGATGGTGATCTTGTCATCACACTTGATGCAGACTTGCAAAATCCGCCAGAAGAAATCCCCCGTCTGGTGAAAACGGCAGAAGAAGGGTATGACGTTGTGGGAACTCGCCGTGCCAATCGTCAGGATTCTTGGTTCCGTAAAACTGCGTCCAAAATAATCAACGCGATGATAACTAAGGCTACAGGCCGTTCGATGGGTGATTACGGTTGCATGCTGCGCGCTTATCGCCGTCATATCGTACATGCGATGCTGCAATGCCATGAACGCAGTACATTTATTCCCATTCTCGCTAACACATTTGCCCGTAGAACGACTGAAATTGATGTAACTCATGCAGAACGTGAATTTGGGGATTCTAAGTACAATTTCATGAAGCTGATCAATCTGATGTATGACCTGTTGACTTGCCTGACAACTGCGCCGCTGCGGTTATTGAGTGTTGTGGGAAGCATTATTGCTGTGACAGGTTTTCTGCTGGCGGTATTACTGATCGCTTTGCGCCTCATTTTCGGATCAATATGGGCTGCTGAAGGTGTATTTACTCTATTTGCCATCCTTTTCATGTTCATTGGTGCACAATTCGTTGCGATGGGATTGCTCGGCGAATACGTTGGCCGAATATATAACGATGTTCGTGCCCGCCCGCGTTATTTTATTCAAAAAGTAGTCGGAGTTAGAAAGATCAACGACAATCAGGAAAAAAGCTAATGAAAGCAGTAATTTTTGCCTATCATGATATTGGTTGTGTCGGACTTAATGCGCTGATTAAAGCTGGCTTTGACATTCAGGCCGTATTTACACACACTGATGACCCGAATGAAAACCATTTTTTCTCTTCTGTTGCACGCCTTGGTGCCGATTTGGGATTGCCTGTATTTGCGCCAGAAAATGTCAATCATCCGCTTTGGATTGAGCGCATCCGCGAGATGAAGCCGGATGTTATCTTTTCTTTTTATTATCGCAATATGCTCAGTCAGGATCTTTTATCTTTAGCAGAAAAAGGTGCATTTAACCTGCACGGTTCATTATTGCCGAAATACCGTGGTTGCGCTCCCGTTAACTGGGCGGTGTTAAATGGTGAGACCGAGACAGGCGTGACACTGCATAAAATGGTGATAAAGCCGGATGCAGGAGATATCGTTGCGCAGCAGGCTGTACTGATTGGTGAAACCGATACCTCACTGGACGTGCATGGCAAAATCCGCGAGGCCGCCGTTGAATTACTGGATAGTATCTTACCTCAAATAAAATCAAGTCATTATTTGTCCATCCCACAGGACGAAAATCAGGCCACTTATTTTGGTCGTCGTACGGCTGAAGATGGCGAAATTGATTGGCATAAATCTGCTAAAGAGATTAATAACCTGGTTAGGGCGGTAACTGAGCCCTATCCTGGGGCATTTACGTTCCTTGGCGAGCGTAAAATTACGGTTTGGCGTTCGCGTCCACTCACTCAGGTTCATGACAAACTTCCAGGAACGGTGCTTTCTACTGCTCCATTTGTCATTGCCTGTGGAGAAGGTGCACTGGAAATTACCAGTGGCCAGGGCGAATCCGGTCTTTATGTTCAAGGAAGCCGACTGGTGCTAGAAATGGGCATTGTGACAGGTGTTCGAGTCGGATCGAAAGCAACCGCACAAATCAGTCGTCGTAAGCGTGTGCTGATTCTGGGAGTTAATGGATTTATCGGCAATCACTTGACGGAACGTTTGTTAAACGATGGCAAGTATGACATCTATGGAATGGATATTGGGTCTTCTGCCATTGAGCGGTTTATTGGCAATCCACGTTTTCATTTTATTGAAGGGGATGTCAGTATCCATACAGAATGGATTGAATATCACATCAAAAAATGTGATGTCATTCTTCCATTAGTAGCGATTGCAACACCGATTGAATATACCCGTAATCCACTCCGTGTCTTTGAACTGGATTTTGAAGAGAACCTGAAAATTGTTCGCTATTGTGTGAAATACAATAAACGAATTATTTTCCCGTCAACATCTGAAGTCTATGGCATGTGTGACGACAAGGAATTTGATGAAGATACTTCACGCCTGATTGTCGGGCCAATCAATAAACAACGCTGGATCTATTCAGTATCCAAACAGCTACTTGACCGGGTTATTTGGGCATACGGTGTAAAAGAAGGTTTGAAATTCACTTTATTCCGTCCATTTAACTGGATGGGGCCAAGATTGGATAACCTGAATTCGGCGCGTATTGGTAGCTCAAGGGCGATCACTCAGTTGATTTTGAATCTGGTAGAAGGCTCACCTATCAAACTGGTTGATGGAGGAGAGCAGAAACGTTGTTTCACTGATATCAATGACGGAATTGAAGCTCTGTTCAGAATCATCGAAAACCGTGATGGGCTGTGTGATGGGCAAATTATTAATATTGGTAACCCAACCAACGAGGCCAGCATTCGCCAACTGGCTGAAATGTTGTTGGAGAGCTTTGAAGAACATGAATTGCGCGGAAATTTCCCTCCGTTTGCTGGATTCAAAAAGATCGAAAGCAGTAGCTACTATGGTCAGGGCTATCAAGATGTTGAACATCGCAAACCCAGCATCAAGAATGCGGAGCGTCTGCTGGGATGGAAACCAACCATTGATATGAAACAAACCATTGATGAAACACTAGATTTCTTCCTGCGTGGGGAAATTGAAGAATTAACAAGGGAAGATTAGAAACGGTTGGAAATAATGTGATGAAGAAAGTTGGTTTGAGAATTGATGTGGATACTTATCGAGGCACAAAGGAAGGTGTACCGCAATTGCTTGAAATTTTGCAGCGACACCACATTCAGGCCAGCTTTTTCTTTAGTGTAGGGCCCGATAACATGGGGCGCCATTTGTGGCGCCTACTGCGACCAAAATTTCTTTGGAAAATGTTGAGATCAAATGCCGCTTCCCTTTATGGTTTGGATATCTTGCTGGCGGGTACGGCGTGGCCAGGGAAGAAGATCGCAAAAGATTTAGGGTATTTGATGAAACAGGCAATGGAGGCTGGTCATGAAGTTGGTCTGCATGCATGGGATCATCAAGGCTGGCAAGCCAAAGTAGAGCGCTGGTCAGAGGCTGAATTAGCAGAGCAGGTGCAGCTAGGTATTGATGCATTGAAAAAAGCAACAGGGCAAGCGATTACGTGCTCGGCAGTTGCAGGATGGCGGGCGGATGAACGTGTACTGACGGTTAAACAGCGATTTGGTTTTGATTACAATAGTGATTGTCGTGGAACACACCCATTCAGGCCACTATTACCCGATGGAACCATTGGCACTGTGCAAATCCCTGTCACATTACCGACCTATGATGAAGTTGTTGGAACACAGGTCAGCGATGCAGATTTCAATCGCTTTATCCTTGACGAAATTAAAAATGATCTTGGTGTTTCTGTTTATACTATTCATACAGAAGTTGAGGGCATGTCGAAGTCTTCACAGTTTGAAACCTTACTGAATATGCTCCATCAGCAAGATATTCAGTTTTGTAAATTAAGTCATTTGCTGCCTGAAAATAGAGAAACGCTTCCTGTTGGGAAAATTGTCCGTTCAGATTTTCCTGGTCGTGAAGGCTGGTTAGGTTGTCAACAAAAGGTATAACGCAAACATGTTGAATAGTTGGGCAAGTAGAGCGGGAGCCTTTTTGATGGCTCTTTTTTTTGTTCTTACCTATTTATTACCCCTGAATGGTCGCCTTTTGTGGCAGCCGGATGAAACTCGATATGCTGAAATCAGCCGGGAAATGTTACAACGTGGAGATTGGATCGTTCCTTATTTCTTTGATATTCGCTATTTTGAAAAACCGGTAGCAGGTTATTGGTTCAATAATATTAGCCAATGGATTTTTGGAGACAACAACTTCGCCGTTCGCTTTGGCTCAGTGTTCAGTACCTTACTCAGCGCATTTCTTCTTTATCGATTAGCGATGATGATGTGGCAAAATCGTCAGATTGCCTTTGTCTCCAGTCTGATTTACATCTCCATGTTTATTGTTTTTTCCATTGGCTCTTATAGCGTCCTTGATCCCATGTTCTCTTTATGGGTCACTGCGGGGATTGTAAGCTGCTATTGGGCACTTAAAGCTGATAATAACCGCGAGCGAATGTTGGCATGGTCTGCCTTAGGGCTGGCTTGTGGCATGGGGTTTATGACTAAAGGCTTTTTAGCATTAGCCTTGCCCGTCATTTCCATGATACCTATCACGATATACCAGAAACGTTTTTGGGAAATGGTTCGCTTTGGGCCACTTGCTGTTATTTTCGCTATTTTGATCAGTTTGCCGTGGGTGATTGCGATTGCCCTGCGGGAACCTGATTACTGGCATTATTTTTTCTGGGTAGAGCATATACAACGTTTTGCATCAGATCAGGCACAGCATATCGCACCGATGTGGTATTACCTGCCAATACTGGTGTTAGGTGTGCTTCCTTGGCTTGGATTATTGCCTGGTTCCTTGATGAAAAGCTGGGAAGAGAAAAAAAGCCATCCAGAAATGTTTTTCTTGCTTTGTTGGTTCATCATTCCATTTGTCTTCTTTAGTATTGCAAAAGGAAAATTGCCGACTTACGTTTTGCCATTTATCGGGCCTTTGGCACTAATGATGGCAAAATACAGTATTGATTGTGTCAGTAATGGCAACATGAAAGCGCTGAAAATGAATGGGCTGGTGAATGTTCTCTTTGGCATTATCGCGATATTGGTGTTACTCGTTATGCAGACACTCTTAAATCGCCCTTTTTATCAACCCAGCGAATGGCCAAAATGGGTATTGGGAACGGTGGCTTTTGGCGCCTGGGGAATTATTGGTTACCTGTGTTTCATTCATAATGGCAAACGTTGGATGTGGGCAGCCGCCTGTTCATTGGTACTCAGTTTGACATTTGGTAGCGCATTGCCCAACAGGACGATCGATTCTAAACTGCCTCAGAGTTTCATTAGGCAAAATGTGCAAGAGTTGGCTGACAGTAAATATATTTTATCTGAGGCAGTGGGTTTGGGAGCCGCGGTAGCATGGGAGTTAAAACGCAGTGACATTTACATGTTTGATCGCACAGGCGAGTTAGAGTACGGTCTTGCCTATCCTGACAGCCAATACCGATATGTCGCGCAAGAAAAATTCCCTGCGTGGCTGGAGAAAGCGCGTAAAGAAGGTCAAGTAGCGATTGTTTTCCTATTGTCTTCAAAAGGAGGTCTTCCTGAGTTGCCTAAACCTGATCTTGTGCGCCGTAGTGACCGTTTTGTTCTTGTGATTTATAAAAAGCAATCATGACCAGCAATTTAGCATTATTGATCTTAGTTAGCCTGCTGACCTGTGCCGGACAGCTATGCCAGAAACAAGCCGTCACTTGTTGGCAGAAAACAGATACCCCTCATAAGGGGGTATCTGTGGCGATCTGGCTGACGGGTGCTATTCTTTTGTTGGGGATAGGGATGATATTCTGGCTGCGACTGCTGCAATATTTGCCATTGAGTATTGCATATCCCATGCTTAGTATTAATTTTGTCGTAGTAACTCTGGTCGGGCAATTCCTGTATCAGGAAAACGTGGGGCTAAAACACTGGATAGGCGTTTTTGCGATTATGTTCGGAATTTTATTGATGAGTCTAAATCAATGAGAGGTTATCTTTGGGGGTTAGCGAGTGTGCTGCTGGTCACGGTGGCGCAATTATTGTTGAAATGGGGAGTTGTTCGGTTACCTGAGCTTTCGTTATCAACATACTGGTTGGATATAGATTGGTTTTGGGCACATCACAATCCTTTGTTGATGGTCATGGCAGGATTGGCAGGTTATGCATTATCCATGTTATGTTGGCTTTTTGCTCTGCAATATCTGCCATTGAATAAAGCTTATCCGATGATCAGTTTGAGCTACGTTTTTGTTTATTTAATGGCAGCTTTATTGCCTTGGTTTAATGAAACCCTATCATGGTTGAAAACGGCTGGAGTTCTTTTTATTTTATTGGGGGTCTGGATGATTAGCCGACCAGATGCCAAACGATCTCATTAATTGCCCGCCTACAGTATAATTGGTGGTACTGTATGAGGGATAAACTTGTTTTTTCATGCCCCGCCAGATAAAGTTCGTTCGTTTTTACGTTATTTCTGAGGGGCAAACTAATGAGAGTAACATTAGGGCATTTGTGCTTATTATTGAGTTTTTTCTTAATTGGTTGTACCAATCCTGTCTCTAAATCCAATTTACCTCCATTGCGGACAACACTTTCTGATCCAATTATGGTAATTGCTCAGCTAAAAGAGCAGCTTAATCAATGGCACGGTACGCCTTATCGATATGGTGGAATAGATCAGCGTGGTGTTGATTGCTCTGGCTTTGTTTACCGTACATTTCACGATCGTTTTAATATTCACCTTCCGCGCACAACAAGCGAACAAACCAAATTAGGCACTCGGATTAATAAAGATGATTTGATGCCGGGCGATCTGGTATTTTTCAAGACGGGCAGTGGCGAGAATGGTTTGCATGTAGGTATTTATGATATCAACGATGAGTTCATTCATGCATCGACCAGTAAAGGCGTTATACGCTCTTCCCTTGATAATGTGTATTGGCGACGTGTTTTTTGGCAAGCCCGTAGGATGTAACCCCGCAAATCCGGTAGTGCTTTATGATATCTTAAAGCTCTGTTTTTTGTCGGAGACAAATATGTCTACATTACGCCTGTTGTTGTCTGATTCCCATGATCCTTGGTTTAATCTTGCTGTTGAAGAGTGTATTTTCCGACAGATGTCACCAGACCAGCGCGTCTTGTTTTTATGGCGTAACGCTAATACGGTAGTGGTAGGACGAGCTCAAAATCCGTGGAAAGAGTGCAATACACGGAGAATGGAGCAGGATGAAGTAAAACTGGCTCGGCGCAGTAGTGGTGGTGGTGCTGTTTTTCATGATCTGGGTAATACTTGTTTTACCTTTATGGCAGGTAAACCAGAATATAATAAAACTGTTTCCACTCAAATCATTCTGGAAGGATTAAAAAAAGCGGGCATTCATGCGATGGTTTCTGGTCGTAATGACTTAGTTTTATCATCCCCTGAAGGTGAGCGTAAAATTTCAGGCTCGGCGTATCGCGAAACCAAAGACAGAGGTTTTCATCATGGTACGTTGTTGATTAATACAGATCTGAACCGCCTTGCCGATTATCTTAATCCTGATCCTAAAAAATTACAGGCGAAAGGTATAACTTCTGTTCGTTCCAGAGTGACGAATTTGTCGGAATTATTACCTGATATCACACATGAAAAAGTGTGTGGTGGAATTACCGAAGCGTTTTTTGAATATTTCGGTGAAGTAGTCAAATCAGAACTCATTTCTCCGCAGGCTTTACCTGATTTACCGGGATTTACTGACGTTTTTGCCAAGCAGAGTAGTTGGGAGTGGAATTTTGGTCAGGCACCGGCGTTCAGTCATACATTGGATACTCGTTTCCATTGGGGAGGCATTGAACTACATGTCGATATTGAACACGGCACTATTGGTCGCTGCCAGATTTTTACTGATAGCTTGGAGCCTGCGCCATTTGAGTTATTGGCTGAAAAGCTCGTTGGTGTACTGTATCAACCACAGGCAGTTGGGCAAGTGCTTCAACAAATCAGAGAACAATATCCCTTGCTGGATGAAGAATTACAGCAGTTGTATCATTGGTTGGTTAACGAATTGAAATGAGTAAATGGCCCGACATGGCATGGAGGCAAAAAAATGGTCAACGACAGGGAAGTTGACCATAAAAGGGTGACACTTACTATAAATAGGGTTTAGAAATTTGGCTTTGAAACACTATTTGGGCTATTTTTTTATTACACTGCATCTTTATTATTCGCAATGTAAGAAAGTCTTAAACTCGGGTAACTGCCCACTTGCCCTGAATTTAGCGGGTGTCGTATTAAAATGTTTCTTAAATATTCGGGTAAATGTAGCCTGAGAACTAAAACCATATTGCAAAGCAATATCAAGAATCGGCAAGCTATCTTCATGCAAAGACTTTGCTGCTTCATGGAGACGACGTCTACGCACATATTGACCCAGTGTACAGCCTTTCAGTTCCTTAAAAATTCGCTGTAAATGCCATTTTGAATAGCCACTTTTATGTGCAATGGCATCTATTTTGATACCTTCAGTACGTTGAAGCTGGCTTTCTAGCCATCTGACAATATCGTTGATGACACTTTCTAACATATTTACCTCCCACATAGGTGGGCCTTTTGCTGAAAAGATACCGATAAATAAATAATAACTTACGTTATTGTGTGGGACATTTTAAGAGTTTCTTTTGAATCGTATACGCAAAATGTGCGATTTCAATTTAATCAGCATTATGTGTTATTCATTTTTTCTTTTATTAATTAATGGTGCGCATCAGATGTTCATTTGTTTTCAAGCACAGTGATATTATAGCCGCGTTATTAATTATAAATGAGGCTGTAATGCAATCGAGTTTGCTTAAGCGAGCGATGGTCGATTTGTCAATCGCCAGTTCCAAGTTTTTAACTGTCAGGCTGGATCATTTTCTGTTGTTTCTGGTGAGAGTGTACTTGGTCGTCGTTAGGCGGCTGAATATCTATATTGTGATACGGGATGGATTGAGGACTTAGGCCGGGCAATCTGAAAGTTTTCCTTGAAGGAGATATAAGCGCTAATATTAATATAACAGCTAGTTTTTATTGGTCTAATGTTGCAAATGATTTTTATTGATAATAAAATAATAAAATAATAAAAGGTGATATTTTTAAATGTTTTATAGATAAAAACTAACTTTAATACATTGATTTTATAAATTTCTTCTCAGAGTCGGAATTGTAATCCATCTATTTTACTTCTTTCCTACCCTGCGCAAGAGAGCAATGGAAATACATTAAAACCGCTTACTCACCTGTTTATCTTTGATGTATAGCAGTAAAAATAATTCTTTATAATCTAAGGCTGATAGAATCACGATAGCTCGTATGCTATTAGTAACTATTATCTCAGTACTCCATTAACGGTGAAGCAATAACGAATCAAAAATATTGACGAAATATTTTTAGTAATTTCATCATAAGGAGCACGACATGAAGATTATCAATATATTATTTTGTGCGGCTTTATATTGTTTGTTGATATCCCCAGTCCGGGCAGATGAGAAAATGGTTAATGCAGAAAAACAACAGATTCTTTCTGCTGACTATAATATGGAATTTAAAAATTACTCTTCTTCTGTAAATGATCTCGTGATAGCCAAACGAAGCACCGACTGTATGTATGATAGTGGTGTAGATCAGATAAGGATTGAGCCTGGCAACCAGCAAAGTACCCACTTACAAGACAACGATAATTTATTTAGCGCTTGCACACTTAGGCCTAAATGGGTTGAGTGGGCGGTTTCTAGTGGCTCGATGAATTGTGCTTTGAGATTTGAGCGTGGGTTTGATGGAGGATGGTATACGGTGATTAAAGGGTGTCCGGATATAGTCAAGAGCGCTACTTGTGGAGATGCAGACTGCAATCAGAATAACGTTTACGGAAGCTCATCGTATATGGATATAAGTGTGGAATTGCTTATTCAGTAAATTTAGATGTTTTCTGTGTTACTCCATGCACGAAAAGGGGATAACCTTCCCCTTTAACTTATTGATAACCTCAAAATCCACTAATGGTGGAAGCTGGATATGGCTGCATACGTAGACCCTCGTTGTTTAGGCAAATTTTGTGAATACCAACAAAATTTGCCTCTTCCGTAGGGTTGCTGAGACTTGTTATTGTCGGAGATAAACTTGCGGCTGGTAGGTTTCAGGGTGCTGAGTAACCCCTAAATCAGCCCGATACCACTGTTTAAGAATATCATCACGCAGTACATCCAGCGGGGAGCCAGACGCCACCAGTTTTCCTTTGTGTAACAGGATAATTTTGTCTGCGTAGAGCGCCGCCAGATTTAAATCATGTAGTACACAGCAAACAGCAAGAGGACGTTGGCGTGTCAGGCGATGTACCAGCCGTAATGTGTGTTGTTGGTGGTAAAGATCCAATGCTGATGTGGGCTCATCCAGAAATAGACAAGATTCTGTTGGCTCTGGATGCCAAAGCTGTGCCAGTACTCTTGCCAGTTGAACCCGCTGTTGTTCCCCTCCGGATAACTGCTGATAATTTCGATGTCTCAGCTCTTCACATTCTGTCAGCATAATCGCTTCATCAATGGCAGTTTTTCTGTGGGTGTTTTCATGTGGCACACGCCCCATGGCAATGATTTCTTCCACACTGAAGGGAAAAGAAAGAGAACTGTATTGCCGCATAACGGCACGAATACGTGCAAGTTGCTGGGTTGGCCAGCGGGAGATTGGGGCGCCTTTTAACAAGCACTCGCCTGAATTGGACGGAATATAGCCTGTTAATAAGCGTAACAGTGTAGATTTCCCGGCCCCGTTGGGGCCAATAATTGCAACAATTTCCCCTTTCTGAATGGAAAGTGAAATATCGTTGATAATCTGACGATGCCCAATGAAATAGTTTAGATTTCTGGCTTCAAGTAAATTTTCCGACATTACCGACTCCATTATAAACGGCCTCCTGATGGTTTAAGAATCAACCATAAAAAATAGGGAGCACCGATTAAACCAGTGATAAGTCCTACTGGTATTTCTGCAGGGGAAACTAATGTTCTAGCCAGTGTATCAGCACTTAACAGCAGACATGCTCCGCCCAGCACTGAAATTGGCAGAAGCCAGGTATGATCACCGCCAAACCGTAGTCTGACAAGGTGTGGAATCACTAGACCGATAAAACCAATGACACCGCTCAAAGCGACAGCACATCCAATCAGTAGGGCACTCAGTAATAATAATTGATACTTAGTGCGCTGGACATTAATACCTAGATAGTGAGCTTCTTCATCGCCTAATTGAAGCAGATTGAGTTTTCGTGATTGACTGAATGCCAGTATACAAACAGGAATAATGAGAGATGCGGCGATAATCAGTGTTGGCCATTCAATTTGGCTCAATGAACCCATCATCCAAATCGAAAATTGGCGTAATTGCTGATCGTTACTGACATAGCTCAACACACCGATAAACGACATACAAAGGGCATTGATGGCAATACCGGCAAGTAATAATTTTGATAGATTACCGTGGTTATATTTATTTAACGAAAATATCAGGAATGAAACTAGCAAACTGCCGACAAAAGCCGCAATAATATGACCATATAACGCGATACTGGCAGGTAGCGTAAAAGGCAGAACAATCACCATTGCTACGGTAAGTGCAGCACCACTACTGATCCCTAATAAGCCAGGATCTGCAAGGGGGTTGCGGAACAACCCCTGCATCACGGCACCGGACACAGCCAGCGCACCGCCAACCAAAATAGCCAGCAGAATGCGCGGTAAGCGGATATTTAACCAAATCTGCCACT
This sequence comes from Xenorhabdus aichiensis, assembly GCF_028598775.1. Classification (NCBI taxonomy): domain Bacteria; kingdom Pseudomonadati; phylum Pseudomonadota; class Gammaproteobacteria; order Enterobacterales; family Morganellaceae; genus Xenorhabdus; species Xenorhabdus aichiensis. Next base: position 59,874 of record NZ_JAQRFO010000009.1, on the reverse strand, counting down.
GTGGGTCATCCAATGAGGATTCCCACAGGGTTTTAAAAGAAAGTGGCAATGCCCCCATATTGGCTGAGCTGATTGCTAACAAGAATAGCAACAAGCCGAGAGCCATCAAGCCGAAACTGGGGGAGTGGGAACGACTCATTGCACTTTCTCCGCCGCCTCGCGGACTTGTTTCATGACGGTTGGAGTTTGGATGCCAAATCCAAGCAGACCCATTTCATCCACAATAATAACCTGCTTTTTCTTGCCCGCCGGAGTGAAATTTAATCCCGGAAGCTGCCAGAGTTTATCCATACCACCCAGCGTTTTCAGCCCCTCTGTACTGACTAGCAGCAAATCAGGCTGGCTGGCAATGACACCTTCTTGAGATAGGGGACGATATCCTTTAAATCCCTGCATGGCATTCTGTGCACCGATACTACGGATAATCTGGTCTGCGGCTGTCTGTTGACCGGCTGCCATTGGCATGATCCCGCCGTGGCTCATGACAAAGATCACCTTAGTGGGAATATTTGACGTGTTGATTTCGGCCAACTGTTGTCGATATTGGGAGGTCAGCGTTTCACCGCGTTTTTCCTGATTGACCGCCTTCGCGACGGTCAAGATTTTTTCAGGAACGGCTTCTAACGAGGCTTCGCTGGTCACTTTAATAACTTTTACACCGGAATCTTCGACTTGCTTAAGTGCTAGAGACGGTTGCGCCGATTCACTTGCAATCACCAGTGATGGGCGCATGGATAGGATCCCTTCTGAATTCAGCATTCGCATATATCCCACATCGGGTAGTGAGAGTAATGCTTTAGGGTTTTGGCTGGTACTATCCCTTGCGACAACATGCTGTCCTTCGCCAAGTGCAAAAACAATTTCAGACACATCACCACCAATTGTGACAATGCGCTCAGCAGAGAATGCATTGCCAGAGATGGCAAGCATAAATGTTAGAAGCCACTTTTTCATACTATACAAGTTTCCTTTTCTGATTCCAGTTTAGGCAGTGCGGCAATCTGCTTACGCCAATGTGCCTGTTCAGGCGTACCTTCGGTACGCTGGCCGTACAATTGAGCTATTTGGTTGCCTTCGGCATCAAATAGCTCAAGACTGGTGACAAAACCATCCGTTGTTGGCTTACGTGTTACCCAGCTTTCTACAATAGCACTTTCAATCAGGTGCAAAGTGAAATCACGATTGAAAATGTTGACCCATTTCTGAGGGGAATTTTCTTCCTGATAAGGCATCAGACGTTCCAGTTTGCCCGTGAAAATCTGAATACAGCCACGATTTCCGACAAAGATCATGATTTCATTTTGATCGTTATGCGCGGTTTCAACGATTTGAGTCAGTGATGAATTTTCAACACGGTAGGCCAGATCATTACCGACTGCATTGAAAATTTGCTGACGGTTCAGGTTATGACGGCTCATCATCATAAAGAATTGGTGAACGTTAGTCATAGCACGCCATTCTTCATCCAACTGAGCTTTCAGTTGTTCTGTGACTTCTTTGTGCTCAGACGCTTTTTCAGGTTGAATTTCCAGAGCTGGATTTTCATCGGTCTGATATTTTTCGATCAAGGCTTCCCATGCAGCCATATCGGTATCTTTGGTCGTGTACACTTTATGCAGCGCATCACCTTGGCGGTCAAAGAATTGAATACTGTGACGCATGCCATTTTTGGCTGGTTCAACCAGAGAGAAAACGCTGGCCCAATGGTCGAAGAATAGTCGCAGATCAAGTTCTCGTGGGTTGAGAATCAAACCAACATGTGGGCTGAACTGTGTATTTTCGTAACGGCCTACCTGTTCGTGAACGGCAAAATCATTACGGGTAATGGCTTTAGTTTCGCCGACGGTTACCAGTTCTTGAAGCAGGACAGGAGCATCAACGTTCAAACGTTTTGCGTCGATACCGACACGACTATGCAATAATTCTCCTTCGCTGACATTGAGATAAGCCGCGAGATCACGTGCATATTTAGCTTTGTTATCCGCTTTGGCCTGTAGGTAACGTTCATAAAGTGACTGATTCACAATTGCTGGCTCCTTAAAAACTGCGTTTAAAAATAGTGTGTTAAAAACGGATTAAAAAAACCGGGTTGTTGTTATCTACCACTGGTAGCTGATGAACAGTTTACCGTTGCGACCATCTTGTGGGGCGCCCAATGGAGAGTAATATTCTTTGTCGAACGCGTTCCCAAGTACGACAGAAGTTGTTAGCCCTTTTAATTTTCCATCGCCGTGATAACTGACGTAGAAATCATTGACTCCGTAGCCTGCGTATTGAGAGAGCTTCTGCCCGCGCTCATTTTTGTCACCATTAACCCCTCTGAACTGAGTATGTTGAGTAAATTTACCGATCCAACCAAGGGAAAAACCGGTGTTAGATAGAGGGATATCTAGCATGCTGGTCAGAGTATCAGGACTGAGGTCGGCGATAGATTCTCCTGTTTCTTCGTTTTTTCCCGTTGTTCGGTTGTAAGCAAGATTCCATGAGAACCAATTTGATTCATAACTCATTGAAGCATCCCAACCCCAAATTTTGGTTTTAGGGATATTGATTGACGTTGTAGATCTCATATCCGGCATTGTCACGATGGAAGTGATGTAATCCTTCGCTTGAGTGTCAAAATAACTGGCTTTGAATTTCAACTCATCGTTGCTGGAGAATAAATCATCGAAACGCAGTCCAAAGCCAGATTCCAGAGTTTCATTGCTTTCTGGACGCAGGTTAGGATTAGGTTTCCAGTAATTAGTAAATCCCGGCTTTCCTCTCATGGGTGGCATGTGGAAGTGCTTAGAATCGTTATACATTTCACCCATGGTTGGAGCACGAAATGCCTGAGAATAGGAAGTAAATAACATTGACCAAGGAGTTGGCGTAATGCTGACAGCGCCTTTTGATGACCATTTATTGGCACTGATATCGTCATATTTAGCATTTGAAGCGTTGTAATTGTCGTAACGTGTACCGACGATGAGTGAAACAGGCAAATCACGCAGGGTTATTTCATCTTGAACCCAGCCGGATGCAAAACGGATATTGGCATCAGGGAAACTTTCTGTATTGCCGTTTGGCTTCTGTTTCTGTTTGTAAGCTTCGCCACCGTACGTGAATTGATGAACTGAAAAAGTGTTTACACCCAAATGTGAACGGTTCTCTAATTTAACGCCGTAAGTTTCTTGTTTGCGACCTTCAAAACCTTTCTCTTTGGTTTTTGCATTAATAGTGACGTCGGAATAATAGATATCCGCTTTGGTATTCAGCCAGTTGTATTCTGCCGGATTGAGTCGATAAGTCAGTTGTGCATCACGTTGTGTCGTGGTGCGATCCGCTCTCGGGTTATCGTTTTTAGCATTATCTGTAATAGCTTGCGGGTTTTTAGGCTCATGGGACTGATTGCGGTAATAGCGGAGTTCGCTACTGAGTGATTGGCTATCATTGATATTCCATTTCCCTTTTGCCAGCATATTCCCAATGGTTTCGTCGTTGTGACCGATTAGGCCGTTACCATAGCGAATATTGCCAACATCACGGCTACTGAATGCAAATAACCCATCAAGTTGCTCTGTCTTACCAAATGCAGCACCACCAAATCCCAGACTATGATCACCTGTTGCTGCACGACTGAAAACACGAAAGCCAGTATTTTTTCCCTCTTGCAATAAATCGGCTGCATCAACTGTCTGGTAGGCAATAACGCCTCCCAGTGCACCGCTGCCATAAAGTAGGGCGGATGGACCACGAACGACTTCGACTTGTTTAATCAGGCTTGGATCGAGAAATAAACCATTGAGATGTCCGGTATCGGTTCCCTGACGAATGCCATCGACAAGTGTTAAAACGCCTTTTTTGGAATAACCACGCATACTGATGTCTTGCCCATTGGTGCGCCCAGAACCAGAAACGTTAATACCAGGAAGGTTACGCAGTAAGTCATGGGCATTACCTGCAACTCTATTGTTGGCCGAGTTTCCTTTAATGACTGTTACCATCATAGGTGCTTCAAAACTATCGCGTTCATTGCCAGTCGCGTAAACAGTCAAAGTATCTTTGGATGATGTATTTTCTTCAGCAGGAATTGTTGTTGCGTGAGCAGAAGATAACCCAGTCAAAATGACCACACTTAATGATGATAATTTTAGGTTTGGTAATTTAATTGGGTTCATACAGGTTAATCTCCATAATTTAATGGTGTTTTGTGCACAAAAATAACCCATCACCACGATATTGATCAGGCGAGTTTGCTGGGATTTTATTTGTTCGAATAAAGCTACGAGTTTTGGTCTGGCGTAATGGCATAAGCCATTTTGCCGATTAATTTTTATGGTACGTGATTATCCCAATAATTTCTGACTGTCGGCACACCAGTACAATCGTTTTTTACGGGATCACTGAATAGCTCAAGAAGAATCTGCTGTTGCAGGAGATTTGCGTGGTAGCACTGGCAGTAAGCTAATTTTTCCATAGTCAAATCTGAACAATAACTATTCTAATATTGAGAATAATTATCGTTTCAATTCTGACTAACTTCAAGTTATTTTTTCGAAGCTTGTAATTGTGATTTAATTTATTGATTTATATTGATATTTTTTAATTTTATCTGGCTCTTGTAAGAAACAGGAGTCAGATAAAAGAGGTATTCAGATACGATTTTTGACCGCTTCGGCCAGAATATTGATAAATTGTTCGGTATCTTGCCAGCCAAGACAGGGATCAGTAATGGACTGCCCGTAGGTTAAAGGTTCTCCATATACTACTTTTTGAGTACCTTCTACCAAGAAACTTTCAGCCATGACACCCGCAATAGATGTCGAACCTGATTGAATTTGTTGGCCGATATCTTTCGCGATATCTAGCTGGCGGCGATGGATTTTTTGACAGTTACCGTGGCTGCAATCCACAATCAGGCGTTCAGTTAATTGATATTCATGTAATTTCTGGCAGGCGGCAGCAATATCTTCTGCTTTGTAGTTAGGCTTTTTACCGCCCCGCATAATGATATGCCCATGGGGATTCCCGCCGGTTTGGTAAATAGTCATCTGCCCATCTTTGTCGGGAGACAAGAACATATGTTTGGCACGTGCTGCGCGTATCGCATCGATGGCGATATGCGTATTTCCGTCTGTCCCATTTTTAAATCCGACAGGGCATGACAGGGCAGATGCCATTTCCCGATGAATTTGGCTTTCTGTCGTTCTGGCTCCGATGGCTCCCCAGCTAATTAAATCGGCAATATATTGCCCTGTGACCATATCCAGAAATTCAGTGGCCGTCGGCATACCCAGTTCATTAATATCATTTAATAGTTTACGGGCGAGAGAAATTCCTTTATTAACCTGACAGGAGTCATCTAACAAAGGATCTGAAATTAACCCTTTCCAGCCAATAACAGTACGAGGTTTTTCGAAATAGGTTCTCATCACTATTTCCAGACTGTGCTGGTATTTTTCACGCAATACTTGCAGGCGGACGGCATAATCAAGAGCCGCATCAACATCGTGTATTGAACAAGGGCCAATAATGACCAGTAAACGCGGGTCATTGCCTGTAAGAATGGATTCAATTCGTTTGCGTGACAATGTCACATTTTGCAGGGTTTTTTCTGATATAGGATATTGTTCAGCAAGTGCTTTGGGTGTAATCAAACGACCAATGGGGCGGGTTCTTAATTCATCTGTTTTGTGCATATATTTTCTCGAATTCTTTTTCACATTAAGGCAGTATCTGTAATGATTGAAATCACAATAACTCAACACCCAGTAAATTCAACAAACAATAATGACATTTGCACGAGAAAGTATCGTGCAAAGATATTGTGAAAAAAGTACCGTAGAAAATGTGGGGTTTCGAGATCAGAACATGCGGCGTTTCAATCCCATACCGTCAATAATTTTGGTTGAAATCTCTTCGACAGAATAATTGGTGGTATTTAAATAGTTAATTTTATTCTTACGAAACAGTGCCTCAACTTCAGCAAGTTCTAATCGGCATTGTCGCAATGAGGCATAACGACTATTTTCACGTCGTTCTTCTCGAATAGCAGCAAGTCTTTCTGGGCTGATGGTCAGGCCGAATAATTTATGCTGAAAGGGCTTTAAGGCGGCAGGTAATTGTAGATTGTCCATATCGTCTGCGGTGAAAGGATAGTTTGCTGCCTGAATACCGAATTGCATGGCAAGATAGAGGCTGGTAGGGGTTTTACCGCAGCGGGATACGCCCAGAATAATCACTTGAGCTTGTTCAAGATTGCGCAATGAAACACCATCATCGTGAGCGAGAGCATAATCAATGGCTGCGATACGGGCATCATATTGCCCCAGATTCTTTTTGGATAAACCGTGGGTACGGTGTAATTCGGGCTTGGGTTCCAGCCCGATTTCCTGTTGCAGTGGAGCCACCAGTGTCTGGACAATATCCTGACAGAAACCGTCACTGCTTGTGATGATACTTTTTACTTCATCCGAAATAATGGAATAAAAAACCAGTGGCTTAAGCTGTGTTTCTAGATATATCGCGTTTATCTGAGTTTTGATTTCTTCTGCTCTTATTTTACTGTTTACAAAAGGCAGAGTATAAGAGGTGACTGTAATCGGAAATTGGGACAAGACGGCATGGCCCAGTACTTCAGCTGTAATTGCCGTACCATCGGAAATAAAAAACACACAGCGTTCCAGAGTTTCATTTTCCTGTGTTTGGGAGGTATGGTTTTCTGTCATTGTATCTTTCTTTTATTGTTGGGTTGACGGTGTATTATCGGATTTGTGGAGTTGTTGGCTGAATCGTTTTTATCACAAACTAGAACTATGGTTAACATTCCCGATTATACCTGCAAAAAAATAATATTGCTGGGTTGATCGATTCACCTTTCCATATATGACAAAACAATGTGCTAGGCTATTTTACGCTGTAAAGAACAGCCTTAATTTTCCGATTTGTACTTCCGAATGTAAAAAGGATAGTTTCAATGTCCAATAATGGCCTCACCCCATGCAATGTGCTCTGGTATAACCAATTAGGCATGAATGATGTTAATCGAGTCGGTGGTAAAAACGCCTCTCTTGGCGAGATGATCACCAATCTGGCTGAACTTGGTGTGTCTGTTCCCAATGGTTTTGCTACGACCGCACAGGCATTTAATGATTTTCTGGAACAAAGCGGCGTCAACCAGCGTATTTATCAGTTGCTGGATGAAACCAATGTTGATGATGTTAATCAATTAGCCAAGGCTGGCGCACAGATTCGTCGGTGGGTGATTGATACGCCATTTACGGCACAGCTGGAAAACGATATCCAAGATGCCTACCTGCAATTGTCTGAAGGTGAACCCGATGCCTCTTTTGCTGTGCGCTCTTCCGCCACCGCAGAAGACATGCCAGATGCTTCTTTTGCAGGACAACAGGAAACTTTCTTGAATGTGCAGGGCATTGATGCCGTGATGGTTGCCATCAAGCATGTGTTTGCGTCACTTTTTAACGACCGGGCTATTTCCTATCGTGTCCATCAGGGGTATGACCATCGCGGTGTCGCGCTCTCTGCGGGAGTACAACGTATGGTACGCTCGGATCTGGCATCGTCTGGTGTGATGTTTACGATTGATACTGAATCTGGTTTTGATCAAGTTGTATTCATTACATCCGCCTATGGCCTCGGTGAGATGGTCGTGCAGGGGGCGGTGAATCCTGATGAGTTTTATGTCCATAAACCCACGCTGCAAAATAATCGTCCTGCGATAGTGCGCCGTAATTTGGGATCAAAGAGAATACGCATGGTTTATGCGGACAGTAAAGAGCATGGAAAGCAGGTACGTACAGAAGATCTGCCAGATGTGCTGCGCAATCGTTTCTCTTTGACGGATGATGAAGTAGAGGCGCTGGCCAGACAAGCACTGTTGATTGAAAAACATTATGGCCGCCCGATGGACATTGAATGGGCGAAGGATGGGAATAATGGCAAGTTATATATTGTACAAGCTCGTCCTGAAACCGTTCGTTCAAATCAACAGGTGATGGAACGCTATCAACTCAATGTTCAGGGTTCTGTATTGGTGGAAGGCCGTGCTATCGGACATCGTATCGGTGCTGGTACGGTTAAGGTTATTCATAACCTCAGTGAGATGGATCGCATCCAGGCTGGTGATGTGCTGGTCACTGATATGACCGATCCAGATTGGGAACCGATAATGAAAAAAGCGGCCGCGATTGTCACCAATCGTGGAGGACGCACTTGCCACGCCGCCATTATCGCCCGTGAACTGGGTATTCCTGCTGTAGTAGGTTGTGGTGACGCCACTGAACGTCTGAAAGAAGGGCAAGAAGTAACGATTTCTTGTGCTGAAGGGGATACCGGTTTCGTTTATCAAAATAAATTGGACTTTAGCGTCCAAAGCTCCCAAGTCGATGAATTGCCAAAACTGGATGTTAAGATCATGATGAACGTGGGTAATCCTGATCGTGCATTTGATTTTGCCCGCTTGCCAAATGAAGGTGTTGGTCTGGCTCGTTTGGAATTCATCATTAACCGAATGATTGGTGTTCATCCCCGAGCTTTGCTCGAATTTTCCCAACAGTCGCCTGAATTGCAGGAACAGATCAATGCGTTGATGGTCGGTTATGACGATCCTGTTGAATTTTATATTGGACGTCTGACGGAGGGCGTTGCGACACTGGCAGCCGCATTTTGGCCGAAGCGTGTGATTGTTCGTCTGTCTGATTTCAAATCCAATGAATATGCAAATTTAGTGGGTGGGGATCGGTACGAACCGCATGAAGAAAACCCTATGTTGGGTTTCCGGGGGGCTGGTCGCTATGTTTCTGACAGTTTCCGCGAGTGTTTTGCACTGGAGTGTGAAGCTATCAAGCGGGTGCGGAATGTTATGGGGTTAACCAATGTTGAAGTGATGATCCCGTTTGTACGCACGGTAACGCAAGCAGAAGCTGTCGTGGCGGAATTAGCTGTGCAGGGCTTGAAACGTGGTGAAAATGGGCTGAAAGTCATCATGATGTGTGAGATTCCATCGAATGCATTATTGGCAGAACAGTTTCTCGAACATTTTGACGGTTTTTCAATTGGCTCAAATGACATGACTCAGTTAGCGTTGGGGCTGGATCGCGATTCTGGTGTGGTGTCTGAGTTATTTGATGAGCGCAATGATGCCGTAAAACAATTACTTTCCATGGCAATTCAAGCGGCTAAGCGTCAAGGTAAATATGTCGGTATCTGTGGACAAGGTCCTTCGGATCACGAGGATTTCGCTGAGTGGTTAATGAAAGAAGGCATTGACAGTTTATCGCTGAATCCAGATACCGTGGTAAAAACCTGGATTTCGTTGGCTGAAAACAATTAATAGAAGATAATTCAGGCCTGAATTAAAAAGCCTGTTGGAATATTTGCAGGCTTTTTTGTTTTGTGTAACACAATCTTTTTTGACATGGATGAATAATTGAGGGGTAACAGTAAAAATTCCAAAAAAAAAGCCTATCATGGGCTGACAGGCAAAGACTACACACAGCAATATTTATTACGTCACTCGCTCCAGCTTTTGGCGTGTATAGGCTGGAGCAGCAATTCGTAGGAAACGTTTGTTTCGATGAAAAGAATACTAATTTAATAAATGAGTTTATTCATTAAGAATCCTCTTAATAAATAGGAGTTGGAAAAGAAAAACGAGGGATATAACTTTTTTGCAACAAATTACATGGTTTTTTTTATTAACCTTTGGGTATGAATTTATATTTATGATAAAACTGGAAGTTTATATTCATCAATATGATAATTGCGCGAAAAAATAATATTTTCGCGCAGTTGTTTAATTATTCTATATGATCTTTTTTGAAGTATTTTTCAGTGTCTTCTGTCTTATTTTCAGGTTTAGGAACTTCATTCATCCATGCTAGCAGTAAGCGATAAGAGACTGCCAATACAACAGGACCAATAAATAGTCCAATCAAACCCAATGAAAGTATGCCACCGATTACACCTGTGAGTATTAAAACCATGGGCAAATCTGCCCCAAGTCGAATAAGGAAAGGACGAAGCACGCCATCCATTGTGGTCAAGACCAGGCTCCAGATAACTAAAATGGTTCCCCACGTTGTTTCACCTGTCCAATAAAGCCACGCGATAGACGGAACGAGCACCAATAGAGGCCCCAGTTGGGCAACACAGCATATAAACATCAATACAGTCAGTATCATTGCATAGGGAATGCCTGCAATTGCTAATCCAATTCCACCGGCGATTGCCTGTACCAGTGCCGTGACAACCACACCAAGAGCAACCGCACGAATAGATTGGGCAGCCAGTAGTACGACTGCATCACCACGTTGGTCTGCCAGCCGGATGGCAAAATGACGGATACTTAACATGACCTGTTCACCTTTCCAATAAAGCAGAACACTGAACAGCACCATGAGTGCGAGATGGAACAGGAAACGGCCAGCGTTGGCTGCTTGGGTAAAAAACCATGTTGCTGTTTTACCAATATAAGGCGGGATTTTAGTGAGAAGAATGTTGCTGCCATCAGCAATCATATCCTGCCATTTAATATACAAATCTTCGCCTATGACTGGAATCCGGCTGAGCCACTCTAATTGAGGCAACTGAAACGTCGAGGGGGATTTTGCCCATTCAATCAATGGAGTGCTGTTTTCCAGCAAACTACTGACCAATAATGCAATCGGGATAACAAATAATAAAACTAGCAGCAATGTCATAATAGAAACGGCAATCCAGCGTTTTCCCCATAGGTGTTGTTGTAATTTTTCTAATAATGGCCAAGTTGCAATAACGACCATTCCGGACCAAATGAACCCCAGGACAAATGGACTTAAGACCCAAAAGCAGGTCGCAATGAGCAGTAGAATAAAGAACAGTACAAATAGCAGTTTGGGTAAATCCTGGCGTGGTTGCGATTTTTCCATGAAATTATTTCTCTTGGCAATTGAAAGTACTGCTGGCAGTAACAATAGTAAGTAAATATAACGTTATTTCACAGATTGCTCAAAATTGATAAAGATTGTGATATCGTTAAAAGCTTGCCTACTCAGAAAGCTGTCTGAGTTACCTTATCCAAGATAGTATATAAATGAAGCAATGTGGACACTAATTAGAGAAGGGGCATAAGCCAATGATCCCACGTATACCACAAGCCCCCCATGTCAGTGAACTGGCACAGGAATATTTGACCGAACTGAAGGAAGTTGGCTTTACAGGCGATACTGCCAGCAGTTATGCCGACAGATTGACTATGGCGACGGATAACAGTATTTATCAATTGTTGCCACAAGCAGTTATTTTTCCGCGCTCCAGCGCTGATGTTGCTCTGCTAGCGAGAGTTGCGGGCGAAGAACGTTTTCATTCCCTGACATTTGCTCCTCGCGGGGGAGGAACGGGCACCAACGGACAATCACTCAATAATGGTATTGTGGTGGATATGTCCCGTTATATGAATCGTATTCTTGAAATCAATCCAGAACAAGGGTGGGTTAAAGTCGAAGCCGGTGTCATCAAAGATCAACTCAATCAATACCTAAAGCCTTTCGGTTATTTTTTCTCTCCCGAATTATCAACCAGTAACCGTGCCACGTTAGGCGGCATGATTAATACCGATGCTTCTGGTCAGGGATCGCTGGTTTATGGCAAAACGTCGGATCATGTACTTGGTGTCCGCGCCGTTTTATTGGGTGGGGAAATGTTTGATACCCGTCCTATGAGTACGTTATCTGCGGAATCGATTGCTCAAGAAGAATCCATCATTGGGCGGATCTATAAAACAGTGCTTGAACGCTGCCGTGAGCGCCGGAAGTTAATCGTCGAAAAATTCCCGAAGCTCAATCGATTTCTGACCGGATATGATTTGCGTCATGTTTACAGTGATGATATGCAAACATTTGACTTGACCCGAATCTTGACTGGCTCTGAAGGAACATTGGCTTTTATTACAGAAGCCACACTGGATATTACGCCATTGCCAAAAGTCAGGCGGTTGGTGAATGTCAAATATGATTCCTTTGATTCGGCCCTGCGCAATGCCCCTTTCATGGTGGAAGCCAAAGCGCTTTCGGTTGAGACGGTGGATTCCAAAGTGCTCAATCTGGCGCGTGAAGATATCATCTGGCACTCAGTGAAGGAATTGATTACGGATGTCGCTGATAAAGATATGCAGGGGCTGAATATCGTCGAATTCAGTGGCAATGATAAACAGCAAATTGACCAGCAGGTTTATGATCTTTGCCAGCGCCTTGATGAATTGATGGAGGAAAACCAGACCGGTATCATTGGTTATCAAATTTGCCATCATTTAGTGGATATTGAGCGTATTTATGCCATGCGGAAAAAATCCGTTGGGTTACTCGGTAACAGCAAGGGGGCTGCCAAACCGATTCCGTTTGTCGAAGATACCTGTGTACCCCCTCAGCATCTTGCCGATTACATCGTTGAATTCCGTCAGCTCCTCGATAGCCATCAGCTTAACTATGGCATGTTTGGGCATGTCGATGCGGGCGTCTTACATGTTCGGCCTGCGCTGGATATGTGTGATCCACAACAGGAAATCTTGATGAAGCAGATTTCTGATGAAATTGTTTGTCTGACAGCTAAATATGGTGGCTTGCTATGGGGAGAACATGGAAAAGGTTTTCGGGCGGAATACAGCCCGGATTTTTTTGGCGAAATCTTGTATGACGAATTGCGTCGGATAAAAGCGGCATTTGATCCGCTGAACCGTCTTAATCCGGGAAAAATCTGCTCACCGATTGACACTGACGCTCCAATGATGAAGGTAGATGCAACCAAGCGCGGAACTTATGACCGTACTATTCCTGTTAATGTCAGAACGGCATTTCGTGGGGCGATGGAATGTAATGGTAATGGCCTATGCTTCAATTTCGATGTCAAAAGCCCAATGTGTCCTTCAATGAAGGTAAGTCAACATCGCATTCACTCTCCTAAAGGCAGGGCAACGCTGGTCAGAGAATGGTTGCGGCTTCTGACTGAGCAGGGGATGGACCCCAAGTTGTTGGAGCAGGGGCTTGATCAAGCGCGTCCTAGCCTGCGGGGGCTGATTGACAAGACGCGCTATAGTTGGCAGGCGTGGCGGGGTGAATATGATTTCTCGCATGAAGTGAAAGAAGCCATGTCAGGCTGTCTGGCTTGTAAAGCCTGTTCGACACAGTGTCCAATTAAGATTGATGTACCTTCATTTCGTTCGCGTTTTCTGGCGCTTTATCACAGTCGTTATCTGCGTCCGCTGCGTGATCATATCGTTGCCAATGTTGAAAACAGTACTCCGTTGATGGCAAAGGTGCCTCAAGTCGTTAACTTTTTTTTGAAACGACCATGGGTACAGAAAATCAGCCAGCACACCATTGGTATGGTTGATTTACCGCTACTTTCCTACCCAACACTGCAACAGCAGCTTTCAGACCACTATGCAGCAAGAACGACACTGGAACAGCTCGAAACTCTGTCACAATCTCAACGTAAGCAGCATGTGCTTATCGTCCAAGATCCTTTCACGAGTTACCACGATGCGAAAGTTGTCGCTGATTTTGTGCGATTGACCGAAAAACTAGGATATCAACCTGTGCTGTTACCGTTTTCACCTAATGGAAAAGCACAACATGTCAAAGGGTTCTTGACTAAATTTGCCAAGACTGCCGAGAAGACAGCCAATTTTCTTAATCGAGTAGATCGTCTGAATATTCCTATGGTGGGAGTTGATCCTGCGCTGGTGCTGTGTTACCGAGATGAATACAACGATATCCTCGGTGAGCGGCGGGGTAGCTTTAACGTCCAATTGGTTCATGAATGGCTCATGAGTATTCTGCCAGAGACACCATCACAAGAAAAACGTGACAGCTCAACATCCAGTGGTGACTGGTATTTACTGGGGCATTGCACAGAAGTGACAGCGTTACCCAATAGCGGTAAGCAATGGACGGATATTTTCCGTCATTTTGGCTGTCAATTGAACAATGTCAGCGTGGGATGCTGTGGTATGGCAGGCACATATGGCCATGAAAAAAAGAATATTGATAACTCGATCGGTATCTATAAACTTTCATGGGCTCCGGCGCTGGACAATCTTGCTCTCGAACGTTGTCTCAGCACAGGCTATTCATGCCGTAGCCAGGTGAAACGCATAGAAGGACAAGCAGTTAAACATCCATTACAAGCCTTATTGGAGATAATACCGTGATTTGGAAACGTACTACAGATGTGAACGCGCTTAATCAATTTAATAGCGAGTGCATGCTAGAACATGTGGGAATAAAAATCACCCAGATTGGTGACGATTTTATTGAAGGAACAATGCCTGTCGATCAACGTACTAAACAGCCGTTTGGTCTCTTACATGGCGGGGCATCTGTGGTGTTGGCTGAATCGCTCGGTTCTCTTGCAGGGTATCTCTGTTTAGAGGGTGAACAGAAAGTTGTGGGAGTAGAGATTAATGCCAACCATATCAAAGCGGTGAGTAAAGGCGTTGTCAAAGGTGTTTGTAAACCTGTTCACCTTGGACGTTCTCACCAAGTCTGGCAGATTGACATCTATAATGAACGGCAGCAGTTATGCTGCACATCTCGTCTAACAACTGCAGTCTTGTCGTAGATTTTTATCTTATGACACCCATTCATTGAGTTCAGTTCCTGTCAGTATTTTATTGACAGGAACTGTTTGGCATTTTGGTGAATGGCGACTTTTACTGATTTGAACTTCCCTCGCTAATGACGGGTTACAGGACTGTATATTGAGTGATATTAACGCGTATAGTGTGCATGGAAGAATGCGTATTTTTGTTTTTATTTTGTTAGGGTTTCTCCTTGATTTCGATAAAGGAGATAGAAGAGTCTCTTAAAGTGGGCTATTAATTAACCATTGTCATTCAAACATCATTTCAGGAAGTGTATATGAAGCGATTTTTGACTTTTATCGGTATGTCCTTGATCGGTTTGTTATCGTTAAGTGGTTCGGTCAATATAGCCCATGCGATGGAGTACCCATTGCCACCAACTAACAGTCGCCTGATTGGTGAGAACGCCATCTATGTTGTATCTGATGATGGGCTTTCGCTGGAAGCCGTTGCCGCCAAATACCAAATAGGTTTGTTGGCCATGCTGGAGGCTAATCCTGGCGTTGATCCTTATCTGCCGAAACCAGGCACCAAGCTGATTATTCCATCACAGATGCTGCTCCCCGATACTCCTCGTCAAGGTATTATCATTAATCTGGCGGAATTTAGGCTCTATTATTTCCCCAAAGGGAAAAATTATGTTGTCGTCTATCCCATTGGGATCGGTCAGCTTGAACGTGATACACCGACGATGACAACGTCTGTCAGCCAGTTGATTAAAAATCCAACATGGACACCGACCACCAATATTCGTAAAGATTATGCGAGTCGAGGGATTATTTTGCCAACAGTAGTACCTGCCGGGGCGGATAATCCGATGGGGGATTTTGCCTTGCGTTTGGCTGCTGGTCGTGGAGAATATTTGATTCATGGTACGAATGCGAATTTTGGTATTGGTATGCGTGTCAGTTCGGGCTGTATTCGTTTGCGCCCCGATGATATTGAGGATTTGTTTTATAGTGTGCCACGAGGAACCCGTGTTCAGATAATTAATGAGCCAATCAAATATACAGTGGAGCCAACTGGGAAACGTTACGTGGAAATTCATCAGCCACTTTCAGATAAACAGACCGATGACCCTCAGACTAGGCCGATTCAGCGCGCTGAGGGGTTGATAAAATTTATTGATAATCGTGAAACAGACGCTGTTCTTGTTGATCAGGCGATTATTCGACGTTCAGGAATACCTGTGCTGGTGAATAAAGGTATTGCTTTACCCAATCAGGAAGAGCAAGAAGTTTCAAGGCCGATTGAGACTCGTGAAGAAGCCACTCACGGTGTTAACCCAGTTAAATTGCCGCCATTAAATCAGCCTAGTCCCATTTATCAGGCTGAGCCCTTATCCTGATTTAGGGTAGGGGCATTTGCAATCGATTTCTGAGAACAACAAATGGATCAGCGAATATAAAAATGGCGTACCTTACTTGGTACGCCATTTTTGTTATCTGCTGCAAGATTATTTCTTGTAGGAACGCACTTGATTATCAAGGCGCTTATTCGCACGAGCTGCTTCCTCTTTGGCTGACTGAACATCAGAGTGAACAGCGGTGAGGTCATTTCTCAATTGGTCAACTTTAGAACCCAGAGTGTTAACCTGAGTGGCAAGTTGTTCAACTTTAGTCGCGCTTGAACAACCCGCTAACAGAGTGGAAGCCAGAATTACTGCACCAAATACAACTTTAGTACGATTCATCACAATACCCTCTAGATTAAGTTAATCTCCAAGTAGCTACCTAAGTATTACACAAACTTTTTTAGAAAGAGAATAAATTTTTGCTACTGAAAAAAAATTCTACTGTTCTTTAATCGGAAAATAAGCCAATAATTTTTAGATAACTGCAATAAATTAGTGGTTTATTCGGTGATTTAATCAGAACAATCTCAATGATTACGTGATATGCATTCCATTTTTGATGTTTTAGACTAATAAATAGAGAAGGTACATACAAATAAATAAAAACAGTAAGTGTTTTTGTACTGGAACCTGTAGATAAATTTGCTTACTGTAATTGTATAACTTTTATAAAGTTTATAATGATAACGATATGGCATAGAAATATAAAAAGATCTATTTGGATATAAACCAAATTTGGATCTTATTTATAGTTATTAACATCGCTAACAAGACTGCCCAATGTCTGGGCAGCTTATTCAGGATTGGGTATGGTGCAAGTTTATAGAACGTGGACTGAAGAAGTATTTGTTGTGCCACTTGGTACTAACGCACCGGATATCATTACAACGGCATCACCTTTATTGGCTATACCACTTGCCAGTGCCGCTTCCTTACCAATCCGATAGAAGTCATCGGTAGAAGCGATCTCTTTGACAATTTGTGTGGAAACACCTTTGACCAACAGTAATTGTCGGGCAGTGATTTCATTGGTAGTCAGAGCGAGGATAGGCGCGTTAGGGAAATATTTACGGATAGATCTTGCAGATTTGCCACCATAGGTTGCAACGACAATCAGGGGTGCTTCCAGCTTTTCTGCAATTTCAACTGCACCACGGCAGACTGCCTCAGTAACGCGCAGTTTCTGGGCTTTGGTATTTTCAATTCTGCTGTTCATGACGCGATCTGTACGTTCACAGATGGTTGCCATGATAGAAACCGCTTCGATAGGGTATTTCCCTTTTGCACTTTCACCGGAAAGCATCACGGCATCAGTGCCATCTAAGATGGCATTGGCAACGTCACCTGCTTCAGCGCGGGTAGGGCGTGGATTTTTGATCATGGAATCCAGCATTTGGGTTGCAGTGATGACAACTTTGCGTGCTGCATTACATTTTTCGATCATCATCTTCTGCGCGAAGATAACTTCTTCTACTGGGATCTCAACACCCAAATCACCACGGGCAACCATGATACCGTCTGAAGCTTCCATAATTTCATCAAAATTATTCAGGCCTTCCTGATTTTCAATTTTGGAGATGATTTGGATGTGCTCTCCACCGTGGGCTTTCAGGTGATCACGGATTTCCAGTACATCAGAACGCTTACGGATGAAAGACGCTGCGACGAAATCAACACCTTGCTCGCAACCGAAAATCAGATCCTGTTTATCTTTTTCTGCCAGTGCAGGCAGGTTGATGGCGACATTTGGCAGATTGACGCCTTTGTTTTCGCCTAAATCACCGTTGTTCAATACCTCACAGATGACTTCAGTCTCGGTGACGTTTTTTACTGTCATGGCGATCAAACCATCATCAACCAAAATGGTATTACCCGGTTTCAGGTCTGCTGGCAGACCAGCATAAGTGACGGCGACACACTCTTGATTGCCAATAACAGATTTATCAGTTGTAAAAGTGAAAGTCTGGCCCGCAGTGAGAGAGACATCATTACCACCTTCCAGCTTTATGGTACGAATTTCAGGGCCTTTGGTATCCAGTAGGATAGCTGCTTTTTTGCCTGTTTTCGCAGTGACCGCACGAAGGTTTTTAATACGTTGGCCATGTTCTTCGTAGTCACCGTGAGAAAAATTTAGGCGCATGACATTCATGCCTGCATTAAGCAATTCGGTCAGTTTTGTTTCGGATTCTGTTTTTGGCCCGATAGTACAAACAATTTTGGTTTTTTTCATGACAATCTATCTACTGGTTTTAATGGATTAAAAGAGTGAATCACCAACCATTGACATTTATGCCAGCATCATCTGGATTTGTAAGTTGCGCAACATAACGGAAAACGGATGGCAGAAAGTGTCAAATGGTTTTTTTTGCGTGAAGTCAGGCGTGTGTAGATATGTGGACTTGAATCGATTAAGCATCGGTAATTTTTTCTGAGTTCGGTAAATCAATTGGCTGAAACCATTCAACTTATGACAGGAGCGTATTATAGAGGCTAATTTCTGTGAAATGAATCAAAAAAGTGATTCTTGGAGATATTTATGAGTAAAAAGCGAAAAATATTCTGGCTCATGTTAAGGAAATCAGAGAGTTGTTGCGCAAACGGATAGAATTGAATTGTTAGTATCGCGTGATAGGTTGGGTAACATTAAGTATATGGTAGGGAAGTAGAGTTCAGCAAAATATGAAATAAAACAATAAATGGCTAGAAAGGAATTTAGGATACTATCTAATAGATGGTGCGTCCGAGTGGACTCGAACCACCGACCCCCACCATGTCAAGGTGGTGCTCTAACCAACTGAGCTACGGACGCACATAAGATTTTTTCTATGTCAGACAGATATATGGTGCGTCCGAGTGGACTCGAACCACCGACCCCCACCATGTCAAGGTGGTGCTCTAACCAACTGAGCTACGGACGCAATCTAAATTTCTGTGGCTGACAACGGGGAAGAATATTAACGATCACGGGGCTTTCTGGCAAGAGGAAAAACGCAAATTCTTATTCGATTGCTCGTATTTACACCTTTTGGAATGAATTTACGGCTTTTCCTCTTGTTTTCCGACCTAATAGACTAAATTAATGAGTAGAGCGTTCCAGAACAAAGTGAGTTGGTTGCTTTTGTAACCACAAAATTCGGAGACCCACCATGACCGCGGCGGCGGTTAAGCCGATAATAAACCCAATCCAGAAACCCTGTGGCCCCATTGGTTCAGTGACATAATGGGTTAGCGCCAGAATGTAACCACTAGGTAGTCCTAAGATCCAATAAGCAATAAAGGTGATAAAGAAGACGGAACGCGTATCTTTATACCCTCGTAATACACCGGAACCAATAACCTGAACTGAATCAGAAATCTGATAAATGGCTGCAAACAGCATCAGATGGGATGCAAGAGTGACAACTTCATAGTTATCGTTATACATAAGTGCGATCGGTTCGCGGAACAAAGTTGTAAAGGCCGCGGTCATACAGGCTATCATCAAACCGACAGCAAGGCTTGTGTAAGCTGAAATTTTGGCACCTTCAGTCGATTTTTTTCCAAGGTTATAGCCTACGCGGATGGTTGCTGCGATCCCAAATGACAGGGGAAACATAAACATCATGGAACTGAAATTGAGTGCGATCTGATGTCCAGCAACGGCAGCGACTCCGAGAGGAGATACCAACAGTGAAACAACAGCAAAAAGTGTGACTTCAAAGAACAGAGCCAGCGCGATAGGTAAGCCAAGTAACACAATACGTTTTTGTGTACTCCAATTAGGGCCAGTAAAATTATCGAACGTATGAATATCCTTCTGTGAAGGCGTGTGTTTTACATACGCAAGCAGTAACAGGAACATGACCCAATAGACCGTGGCCGTCGCAACACCACAGCCCACACCGCCTAATTCTGGTGCGCCAAATTTACCGTAAATGAAAATATAATTGACAGGAATGTTAACCAGTAATCCCATAATGCCAATAATCATTGCAGGCTTGGTTTTCGACAATCCTTCACACTGACCGCGTAAGGTCTGATAGAACAGATAGCCAGGGGCACCCCACATAATGGCATGGATAAAGTTTATTGCTTTTTGTGCCAACACAGGATCAACATTGTGTTGCGCTTCTATAATGAATCGGCAGTTATACAATACAGCTATAACTAAAATAGAGAGAAAAGTCGCCAGCCAGAAGCCTTGTTGGATCTGAGTTGCTACATTTTTTCTCTGACCAGAACCGTTCATGTGTGCCACAATCGGCGTTAGGGCCATCAGTAGACCTTGACCAAATAAAATAGTTGGTAACCAGATTGACGTGCCGACGGCAACTGCAGACATTTCTACAGCACCAGCTTTACCAGCCATGACTGTATCGACGAAACCCATCGCAGTTTGTGAAAATTGTGCGATGATGATTGGGATCCCCAGAGCGAGCAAACTACGCGCTTCATTTAAGTATTTCTGCACGTACTACACCTTTTTTGATTGAAAATTAATGAGAAAAACAAAGAATATTTCTACGGGCAAACGATGTTATTGGAAAATTAATCGCTTATTAGCACAGATATTGTATAGGACTCATTTTACTAAGCCAATCGCTGCGCGATACTAATACGCAACGGGAGTGCGCACTCACCGAAATAGTGTTTAAAAATGATGGGTGGGTTAAACTAACTTATTTATGCAAATGACGAAAGGGGTTCCCATGTTTACAGGCATCGTTCAGGGAAAAGCGCGGATAGTTGCAATTGATGAAAAAGCGCATTTTCGAACTCATATTGTTAAATTTCCGGCTGAATTATTACCCGGAATTGAAACGGGGGCCTCCGTTTCCCACAATGGTTGTTGCCTGACAGTGACCAATATCGATAGCGATCTGATTAGTTTTGATTTGATGAAAGAGACGCTGCGCTTGACTAATCTCGGTGATCTTAACGTAGGTGACTTAGTTAACCTGGAAAGAGCCGCAAAATTTGGTGATGAAATTGGTGGGCATCTGATGTCCGGTCATGTTATTACGATAGCTGAAATTGCCAAGATTTTCACTTCAGAAAATAACCATGAAATTTGGTTTCGCATTCACGATAAGCAATTGATGAAATATATTCTGCATAAAGGATTTATTGGCATTGATGGGATTAGCCTGACGATTGGGGATGTCGTGAATAACCGATTCTGTGTTCACCTGATACCCGAAACACTGGAACGTACGACACTGGGTAAAAAGCGCCTTGGGCAGAAAGTGAATATTGAGATTGACACACAGACACAGGCAATCGTAGATACCGTCGAACGGGTTATGGCGCAGAAAGAACAGGAAAAAGTATTGTCACAAACGGAAGAACAATAAAAAACATTACCCATTGTAGGTGAAAGCTACAGGAATGGGGTTCTGTAGCTTTCTGTACAACCTTTTTAGGTTAACACCTTACCGAGGAACTCTCAGGCCGTTTTCAATTCCCCGTGGGCTAAACATGATTTGCCACAGTTGAATGTCTCTGGCACGGAATGCGCCTGCGCAAGCATTCAAGTAATAACTGAACATCCGTTTAAAGCGTGGGCTGTAGTTATGTTCTATCTCGCTCCAGCTTGCGGTGAAATGTTCATACCATGACATCAACGTACGGTCATAATCCGCCCCAAAGTTGTGCCAGTCTTCCATGACAAATTTTCCATTACTGGCTTTGGCGATTTTTGCAACCGAAGGTAGGCAACCATTGGGAAAAATATACTTATTCATCCATGAATCGACGTTCAATTTATCACGGTTAGAGCCGATAGTATGAAGCAGGAACAGGCCATCAGGTTTCAGGTTTTTGCGCACAATATTGAAATAATTGGCATAGTTTTTAGGGCCAACGTGTTCAAACATGCCGACAGAAACAATCCTATCAAACTGGAGGTTCAAATCGCGATAATCTTCAAGGATGATTTTCACATCCAGATCTTCACAGCGTTCCTGAGCATATTTCTGTTGCTCTGCGGAAATAGTAACGCCAGTGACGGATACACCATAGTTTTTTGCAGCATAGGCAGCCAGACCGCCCCATCCACATCCGATATCCAATAATGTCATGCCTGGAGACAATTGCAGTTTTTCGCAAATCAGGCGGAGTTTACTGGTTTGGGCTTCTTCTAGTGTATTTGAATCTTTCCAGTAGCCACATGAATACTGCATGTAGGGGTCGAGCATGCGAGTAAAAAGATCGTTACCTAAATCATAATGTTCTTCTCCTACAACCCAGGCTCTCTTGGGTGATTGTAAATTAAATATACGAGCGGTAATGACTTTCAG
This sequence comes from Xenorhabdus aichiensis, assembly GCF_028598775.1. Classification (NCBI taxonomy): domain Bacteria; kingdom Pseudomonadati; phylum Pseudomonadota; class Gammaproteobacteria; order Enterobacterales; family Morganellaceae; genus Xenorhabdus; species Xenorhabdus aichiensis. The sequence goes on along the minus strand of NZ_JAQRFO010000009.1, from coordinate 37,619 downwards.
GATATCCTTGGTATTTTTGGGAATGCGATACTCCAGACCAGCTCGCAGGATTTTATGGAAGAATACATCCAGACGTTCACAATCCCACCAGCCATCCATATAGCTTTCACCCAGCCCAAGGGAGCCTTCTTTTAACACTCTTTTATAAAAATTGGGATTTTTGACATGTATATCGAAAGGGCGTTTGCCATTGATTTCAATATCAGCTTCTTGAAGCAACTCATTGGCAATTTTATGCCACGGATCAGTAATTATTTTTTTATCTTCAATGCAAGATGAACTCATATACTCTCCAACATTTATACGAGGGAATTTTGAGGTATCTCTTTGTGGCTGATTATTTAATATGCTAAAACCAAAAAGGTTTTATTCAGAAATAATATAGATCATTAAGTAAAAGCATATACGCTCATTCATCCTGAAATTAAACAGGGCTTCATTGCCCTTACAAACCTCAAATTCCGAGTTTTTATAATAATGAACCTGTATGAGTATATGAGTGAAAGAATATTTAAACAATCATCTAAAGGTCACATTTATGACGAAACCTTTAGATGAGAATGTTCTTAATTATTATTTTTTTGCGTGATTATTGAATTCATGTTTAATCTTTCTTGTCATATTTTTGCTTTTGCAACCAATACCCTATTGCCATTAAAGCAACAGTAGAAACCATCACTGTTGTGGTAGATAAAAGAGGATTTTTCATGAATATGGAGACTATCAGGCTTGCGACAAAACAGAGACCTAATTGCAGGGCATTCTGTAATGCAGCCGCCTTCCCGCTGTTTTTAGGGTAAACAGAGAGGGCATTTGCTACGGCAATAGGATAAGAAGCACCATTCATTGTTGCCATAAAGCAGAAAGGAATGAGAATAGCCATAAATGAAGGTTCATAGAATTGGGAAATTAAATAAATGATCACCATGCTGACGGCATAACCTGCCAGCAAGAATGGAAATACCGTTTCACTTTTGACTTTTTCCAAAAGAACACGGCAACCATATCCACCGACCATAAATGCCAGAGTTTGAGGAATATAACTCAAGCCAATATCTGTAGGATCATAACCCATCTCGGCCAGAATTGTTGGTGATCCAGTTAGCCAAGCAAAAAAACCTGCACTGCACGCAGCGTAAATTAATACATTTCCACTGAAGATAGGGGATTTCAATAAGGTAAAGAAAGAAACGCCCTTTTTATCAGAGTCGGTATCGATGGTTTTGTGCTTATTGGTCAGGAAAAATGTGGGTACCAGCACTGAAAGTGTCACAGCCATCAAGACAAGGAAAATCACTTTCCAGCCAACGTGTGACAATAGCCATGCACCGACCAAAGGAGCGAGAGCAGGGGAAAGAGCAACCAGAGGCATTATCATGGCAAAAACACGTTTGGTACGCTCAGCATCATACCGATCAACAACTAAAGCCTGCCAGCAAACTGCCGCAGAGCAGACTCCAACCGCTTGAAGAAATCTCAATACAAGTAGTTGAGTGGAATCAGTTACCCAGAGCATACCTAGACAACTAACGGAAAACAGGGATAAGCCGATAATAAGAACAGGCTTTCTCCCCAACCGATCAGATAGCTGCCCCCATAACAACTGAGCAAAGGCAAAACCGCCAAGAAAAATGCTGAGGCTCGCACTGATAGCACTTTCTGATGTATTTAACTCTGTTTTCATTACTCCAAAGGCAGGTAGATACATATCAATGGCCAAATAGCCGAGCATACTCAGGCCAGCGAGATAAAACATGAATGAAATGGAATTTTTATTTGTTGTCATTGTGTTAATAACTTGATGTGGTAATTGATAAGGAGATATAAAGCTTATTCTATATGGCATGATTTTTACTTGTGAAACGGTAATATTTGCATCATGTTATGAAAAAAATTGAAAGGAATAAATATGTGGTCTGAATACTCGCTGGAAGTTGTTGATGCTGTAGCCAGAACAGGAAGTTTCAGTGCAGCTGCATCAGAGCTTCATCGTGTCCCTTCTGCTATCAGCTATACGGTAAAACAACTCGAAGAATGGTTGGCTGTACCTTTATTTGAGCGTCGTCACCGTGATGTAGAATTAACGGAAGCGGGGGGTATTTTTGTTAAAGAAGCTCGTTCTGTTATCAAAAAAATGCATCACACTCGCCATCAATGTCAGCAGGTGGCTAATGGTTGGCGAGGGCAGTTCAGTATTGCAGTTGATCAAGTTGTAAAACCTGAGCGAACGCTCCAACTTATTCTGGATTTTTATCGACATTTTCCAGATATTGAGTTGTTTATCTATCCTGAAGTTTTTAATGGTGTGTGGGATGCATTGGTGGATGGGCGGGTTGATGTCGCTATTGGCGCCACACGCGCTTCTCCGGTTGGAGAACGATATAGTTTCAGGGATATGGGGTTTATGCCGTGGTTATGTGTTGCCAGCCCTACACATGAACTGGTTTCGATAGCAGAAAAATTGAATGACGACCAGATGCGCGCTTATTCCAGTTTGTGCCTGGAAGATACTTCTCGCAGCCTGCCCAAGCGTGATACATGGGCTTTGGATAATCAACGGCGATTGATTGTGCCTGATTGGGATATTGGGTTGGCTTGCCTGATGGATGGTCTGTGTGTAGGAATGGTGCCCAAGCATCGTGCATTACCACTGATCCGCAGCGGAAAATTGATCGCACTTGAGCTTGAACAACCATTGCCTGATAGCCCATGTTGCTTGGCATGGTCGCAAAAAAGCCATTCACCCGCATTAAGCTGGTTGCTTGATTATCTCGGAGATAGTGAAACACTTAATGCTGAATGGCTGCAGGAGAACTGATCGTCAACGGCGATAATCGATGAAAGGCCCATCTGCAACAGATCGACGCTCAACAAGACGCGGGTGGACTTCGATAGTTTGTGCATCTTCACGCTTATTGATGATCCTGTCCAGTAACGCCGAGAAGGCCATCTGCCCCAGACGTTCTTTAGGTTGGTGGATGGTTGTCAGCGCTGGCGTGAAGTAGCGTGCGTTACGAATATTGTCATAACCAATGATGGAAATATCTTGAGGGACACGTAAGCCTAGCTCATCGGCTGCACAGATTGCCCCCATTGCCATCACATCGCCACCACAGAAAACGGCTGTGGGGCGATTTTTCTGGTTCAGGATCTTATACATAGCTTGATAGCCAGATTCAGGCTCAAAATCGCCCTGCTCAATCCACTCATTTCGAATGGCAATATTTGCCTCTTTCAGTGCCTTGAGAAAACCTTGATGACGCCCGCCACCTGTATTTCTTGCTAGTGGCCCAGGAATGGAAGCAATATCACGGTGACCGCGTTCAATAAGATAGCGACCGGCCAAATAACCACCATGGAAGGCGTTATCGATAATCGCATCGGTGAAATCTCCTCTAGATTCGCCCCAGTCCATGACTACCATGGGAATATTGCGATAATCTTCCAACATGCCCAAAAGTTGTTCAGGATATTCTGAACACATTACCAGTAAACCATCCACACGCTTTTGAGCGAGCATTGCGAGATAAGCTTTCTGCTTGTCGAGATTGTTGTGAGAATTGCATAAAATCAACGTATAACCTTTGCTATAGCAGCTATTTTCAACGGATTCTATGATTTCGGCAAAATAAGGTGCCTCGCTTGAAGTTGCCAGTAATCCAATGGATTTGGTGTGGTTAACCTTCAAACTACGGGCTACGGCGCTGGGAGAATAGTTTAGTTCTTTAATGGCAGCCCAAACTGCGATTTTTGTATCTTCGGCGACGAAACGGGTTTTATTGATAACATGGGATACGGTTGTGGTTGAAACACCAGCGCGTTTAGCCACATCTTTAATCGTTGCCATGATAAAAAAGACTCCTGACCTTATGGTCTAAATTTATAGATCTTTGTTAATCGTTTGCCAGTATATTTATATATAGGATGAAGGCTGGCAATAACTTAGCGATAAACCTTGAATTTTGTCTGATCTAGCTCAAAAGTGAAAGTAATAATCGATGCTATAAAGTATATGCACTAAATGTCAAATGATGTTTTTTATGTAATAGGGTGAGTAATCATTCAAAATTTATGGTGTTGCGGCACCTTAATTTTCACATTGAGGATGTTTATGGATACAGATCTGAAGTTGGGATTATTGACTGCCAGTAGCGCATTAGTAATGATTGTTATTCTAGCAAGTCTTTGCCTAGTCTAGAAAAAAATTGAAGTGTAACGTTGCCTGCTTTTGTTTGCTTTAAGGGTAAACTTTCGTTATCCAAGACTTATGGAATCGGGAAAGTCTACCCTTTACTATTTCAAACTGGTTTGAGCGTTTATCTCATTAAGCCAGATTTTCTTCAACAAATTTCCAGTTGACCAGAGCCCAGAAATGCTCCAGATATTGAGGGCGCGCATTACGGTAATCGATGTAATATGCGTGTTCCCAAACATCAACTGTCAATACAGGTTTATCTTCACCAGTCAGTGGAGTTGCGGCATTGGAAGTATTGACGATAGCTACGCTGCCGTCAGCTTTCTTGACTAGCCATGTCCAACCAGAACCAAAATTTTTCAGGGCAGCATCAGTAAACTGCTGCTTGAATTCAGCAAAAGAGCCGAAAGCACTGTTAATAGCGTCTGCCACTTTTCCAGTTGGTTCACCACCACCGTTTGGTGACAGGCTATTCCAGTAGAAAGTATGATTCCAGACTTGTGCTGCGTTATTGAAGATGCCGCCTTCGGATGTCTTGATGATTTCTTCCAGTGATTTTCCGGCAAATTCGGTATCTTTAATCAGATTGTTCAGGTTCACAACGTAGGCGTTATGATGTTTGCCGTAATGATATTCCAGAGTTTCTGCTGAAATGTGTGGTTCCAGGGCATTTTTGGCATAAGGTAATGCTGGTAATTCAAAAGACATTGCATGCTCCTTTTTAATATCGGGTTTTTGGCTCTACAAGCCATGGTTAACAAGGTGACAACCATGGGCAGAGCAAATTCAAGCTTATTATCATGTTGCTATTTTGATAATTATCTTAACAACTTTTCAGCTAAATAACAGGGAAAAAGATACGACTTAACTGCGATCTGGAATGGAACTGAACTGTAGTACTGATTGGAAACGGTCACAGGGGGTGAAAGCATCACATAGCCATCTGCGGCAGATTGCAACATAAAATTTGCAGAAGAAAGTTCGCGGTAGAAAATTCGCGGTAGAAAGTGGTATTCTGAATCAATCTTTTCTGATGCTGATAAACAGCGCTTGTGGTTTAAGGAAGTAAAAATGATGAGTATTGAGAAAAACGAACGCCCGGTTGAAGAAACAACGACTATTGGAAAAATAGAACGCCAGATCAAAGAAAATCCAATCTTGCTGTACATGAAAGGTTCCCCAAAGCTGCCAAACTGTGGCTTCTCTGCTCAAGCGGTTCAGGCGCTGTCTGCCTGTGGTGAACGTTTTGCTTACGTAGATATTCTGCAAAATCCTGATATCCGTGCAGAATTACCTAAATATGCAAATTGGCCGACATTTCCTCAACTTTGGGTTGATGGTGAGTTGGTAGGTGGTTGTGACATTCTCATTGAGATGTATCAGAGTGGTGAATTACAAGCGTTGATCAAAGATACTGCTGACAAATACCGTGAACAGGCAGACTGCGATAGCGAATAATTCATCATTTTGGTGAGTGATTGTTGAAGCCCCATCCGTATTCAGCAGGTATGGGGCTTAATTTATCAGGATTCGTTATCTGAAGAAGGTAATGGCCAGCCACCTAGCCGCTTCCAGCGGTTAACGAGTTCACAGAACAGCAGGGCAGTTCGGTCTGTATCATACAGAGCGCTATGAGCTTGATTGCTGTCAAATGGTATTTCCGCTGTGATACAGGCTTTAGCCAGGATTGTTTGGCCGAGCACCAAACCACTCAGGGCTGCGGTATCAAAAGTGGCGAAAGGGTGGAATGGGTTACGTTTCAAACCAGAACGCTCTGCTGCTGCCATGACAAAGTTGTGATCAAAACTGGCATTATGGGCGACTATAATCGCACGGTTGCAATTACTGTCTTTCATACCTTTGCGGATCATTTTGAAAATGGCATGTAATGCCGTGTATTCACTGACTGCTCCCCGCAATGGATTGGTCGGATCAATCCCTGTGAATGCCAGCGCCGCTGGATCAAGGTTAGCGCCTTCAAAGGGGTCAATATGAAAATGCAGTGTGTCAGCCGGCACCAGCCAACCCTCTTCGTCCATCTTTAAAGTAATTGCTGCGATTTCAAGTAAAGCATCTGTCTGTGCATTAAAACCACCGGTTTCTACATCAATGACAACAGGATAGTAGCCACGAAAACGTCCACTTAGCATGTTTTGATCTTTTTTATTAGACATCTGATTCAGTTCTTAACTTCATGATAGTGGATATTATGACAAAATTTGGCATGTATTGCAGAAGTAATGCCTATCCAATTTAGAAATGAAGGGCATGGAAAATGCCCTTTGCATGTAGAAATAGTTAATTTCCTAATGCACTACTGCCGCTTTGGTTTTCGATTAATTCGATTTTATAGCCATCGGGATCTTCAACAAAAGCAATGACCGTTGTTCCGCCTTTAACCGGCCCAGCCTCGCGAGTCACATTTCCACCAGAGAGCTTGATGCGCTCACAAGTTGCAGCGACATCGTCAACACCCAAGGCAATATGCCCAAATGCGGTTCCCATTTCGTAGCTTTCAACATTCCAATTATAGGTTAACTCAATGACTGCACCTTGGCTTTCATCGGTATAGCCGACAAAAGCGAGGGAATATTTATACTCTGGATTTTCACTGGTGCGAAGTAGACGCATACCCATCACTTGAGTATAGAAATCAATCGAGCGCTGCATGTTGCCAACACGGATCATAGTATGGAGTAAACGCATAATCACCTCTTGAACTTTATAATTTTATTGCGAAATATCCTTATTTAGGAAAGTCCTTATTTGGGATAATATTATGGCGAAATTTCGCTCACTAACTGCATATTTCTGGTTAACTATAACTTGTATAGATAAAATAATTCAATTTGTCCTTTCAACTCTCATATATTGTTTTCATATTGTTACTATTTTATTTTAAATTATCACAATTGAGCTTATCCTACGTCAGTATGTCAATTCTCACAGGGTAAGTGCTTGGTAGACCTAGGTACAGGAGGGTTAGATGGCTGAACAATTAGAGTTTTTTGCTATTCCAAACCCTTGCAAGGGGGTTTGTGAATCTGATTCCCGTGGTTTCTGCCGAGGATGTTATCGGAGCAGAGAAGAGCGATTTATGTGGATGAAGTTATCAGATAGACAAAAAAGAGAGATATTTCGGTTATGTCATCAGAGATATCTGAGGATATTAAAAAATAAGGGAGAAAAGTACGATATTACACCGAATCAACCTGAATTATTTTAATTTTTCACTGATTTGTTTAAAAAAATTACTTACATGAATAATAGTTTATGATTACCTTTAAAATAAGAAATATTACTAGTATTAAATGATGTATAATTTATATTACACGTTTTTTATTTGACATAGGTCATTCTAAAATATCGTTCCTGTTGACTAATTACCGTGTTTCGGTAAAATTTTCTTATCAAAGAATTACTTATTGAACAATAAAAGAGCTTGCTTTCTATCTTATTGTTTTTAATATTATTTATCATAATATGAACTATCATTGTAAGAGAAAAATGATATTAATGTAAAAATATATAGATTAGTATTTGGATGGCGGTTATTCTTATAGAACTTTAACCGAGTGGAACTGTATCTATTTTTAGGGTTTGTATTTATTTTGTTGATATTTAAAATTACAATAGTTTAGCTAGAGGATTATTTTATACAGTTTATATCGTTGGTGGATTAATGCGCGATTTTATTCGGTGCGCCGTAAAACTTCGCTCTTTAGGGCGACGAAGATGTCAACTTTGAGTAACAAGCCAACGCGACACTAATTAGGTAATTAGCGAAATTTCTGACTCTGCTAATGTAAGCATGATATAGGTGCGTATCCATTATTCATATGAATAAACTGATTGGATAATTCATTGATGTTATATGAGTCTCTAATTATAAGGAGGGGTAATTGGAATTGACATTGGGATCAGACCTAGCACGTTTAGTTCGTGTTTGGCGCGCTTTAATTGATCATCGTTTGAAACCGTTGAAATTAACTCAAACACATTGGGTTACTCTATACAATATTAGTCAGTTACCACCGGAGCAGTCACAGATACAACTTGCGAAAGCTATTGGTATCGAACAACCCTCTTTGGTGAGGACTCTGGATCAATTAGAAGAAAAGCAACTGATTACACGTCACACTTGTGCTAATGACAGGCGTGCGAAAAGAATCAAATTAACCGAGGAATCGGAAACTTTTATCAGAGAAGTTGACAGTGTTATTGGCTCTACAAGGAAAGATATCTTGGAGGGAATTACTCATGATGAGTTAATTCTGCTTGCTTCTGTAATAAAAAAAATCGAAAAGAATATTAGCCAATTGCATAAACAGGTAATATAAAAATTAACCGATGAAGAGAAAATCGCGGTCCAGCAGATACTGGCAAGCCGCGATTTTTTTGGTTTGATTCTACGTGAATTAATGATGTCAGAGTGGTGATACTGTAGTCGAATTTTCACCGCCAGCGATCTTGACACGTTGGCCTTTGCTGAATACGACTTGATCCAGTTTCTGTACGACGACGATATTTCTTCCGCTATCCGTGCGAATATCTAATTCGACACCTTTCGTTTTATTGATGGCCCCTTCAATCCCCTGGCCAGCCACTCCACCAGCAATAGCACCTGCGGCCGTAGCAAGTCTTTGGCCTGTACCATCACCGACCGTGTTACCTAATAGCCCCCCTAAAACAGCACCACCAATCAAACCCAGCATGTTTGGGTTACCAGCCTGAGTACCTTTAATATACACAGGACGTACAGACAGAATAGTGCCGTAGGTTACGTTTTGAACTTGTTTGGCTTGATCAATCGAGTAGGTATCACTAGAAAGTGCTCCCATGTCTGCGCAACCAGACAATGTTGTTACTACAACTGCACCAACCAGGAAACGTTTGAACATAGTTACTCCTAATTTTAATGCCCAATGGGAAAGCCTGATAATAAACCTACAACCAAGCATTAGGCTACTATTGCCAGCAACAGTCATAATAAATTTGCTGGCTACTAATTGCCGATACACTAACAGCTCATTTCTCGATAAATAATAAGTATTGAAGACGAACTCCTAAGGGAATAATTCCTGACCAAAAGTTTAGCATGTTTTGTGAAGGACTCTCCAAAACTCAGATTTTATCTCTGATATTGACTGCTAAACATATATAGTCCAAATAGATGTGTTTCATAGTTTATGTAAGATTAAATGTAATCTACGAACGAAATGTAATCCACTCTTTAAATAGGGGAGTATTTATGAAGTCAGGACGTTATATCGGTGTCATGTCTGGTACTAGCATGGATGGAGTTGATGTTGTTCTGGCGGCGATTAGCGATAAAGTTGTTGCACAGCAAGTGAGTTATTCTCACCCATTTCCACAAGAGCTTAAGCAGAAATTGCTTTCCATCTGTCAAGGTCAGCAGACGACATTATCTATGGTCGGCCAGTTTGATTATGAACTTGGAACACTTTTTGCCGAAGCAATAAAAGGTCTGATGGATAAAGCTGGGCTAACCGCAAGCGACATTACGGCAGTTGGCTGTCATGGGCAGACAGTATGGCATGAACCAGACGGCGAAAAACCTTTTACTATGCAAATCGGTGATAATAACCGTGTCGCTGCATTGACCAATATTACTACTGTGGGCGATTTCAGGCGTCGTGATATGGCTTATGGTGGTCAGGGCGCACCTTTAGTGCCCGCATTTCATATGGCAGTTCTCGGGCATCCAACAGAAAGACGCATTATTCTGAATATTGGCGGGATCGCAAATATCTCCGCACTGCTGCCAGATTCTGCGGTTAAAGGGTATGATACTGGGCCAGGGAATATGCTAATGGATGCCTGGATATGGCGGCATAAGCAGTTGCCTTATGATAAGGATGCTCAGTGGGCAAATGAAGGAACAGTTAATCAACACTTGCTCCAGAAAATGATTTCTGATCCTTATTTTGCACGTATTGCACCGAAGAGTACGGGGCGTGAGTACTTCAATATGGCATGGTTGGAAAAACAGTTGGCAGATTTTCCTGACGTCTCATCTGTAGATATTCAGGCAACGCTGGCTGAACTAACCGCGGTAAGTATCGCACAGCAGGTAGTATTGAGTGGTGGGTGTGAGCGCTTGCTTGTCTGCGGAGGTGGAGCACGAAATCCACGTGTAATGAGCCGCTTATCTGCTTTATTGCCAATTACTGAAGTTGCTACGACCGACAAATATGGGTTGAGTGGTGACGATATGGAAGCACTGGCATTTGCTTGGCTGGCATTCCGCACTATGTCTGGATTGTCGGGTAACTTGCCGTCAGTAACGGGTGCGGGCAGGGAAACGATTTTAGGGGCAATTTATCCTGTTGCCAGCAGATAACAATGATATGTTAATACTCATTAAGAAATCGAGAGTTAGAAATGTCAGAACATAATGAAACGGGTATCGCAGACCTGCGCCGCGAATATATACGTGGTGGATTGAGGCGGAAGGATCTTACTAAAGAACCGATTGAACTTTTTGAACTTTGGTTGAAACAGGCTTGTGAAGCCAAACTCCTTGACCCTACGGCAATGTGTATTGCTACAGTTGATGAGCACGGTCAGCCTCATCAACGTATTGTTTTATTAAAACATTTTGATGCCCGTAGCTTGGTTTTTTATACCAACCTTGGTAGCCGCAAGGCGAAGCATTTGACCCAGAATAACCGAATCAGCCTCCATTTTCCGTGGTATCAGCTTGAACGGCAGGTCAGTTTCCTTGGCAAAGCTGAGCGCTTATCTCCTACAGAGGTTGTGAAATATTTCCATAGCCGCCCGAGGGATAGTCAAATCGCTGCATGGGTGTCACAACAATCTTCCCGTATTTCTACTAGAGGCATTCTAGAAGGTAAATTTCTGGAGTTGAAACAGAAATTCCAGAGTGGAGAAGTGCCGCTACCCAGTTTCTGGGGAGGATTTAAAGTCGAATTCGATTCTGTGGAATTCTGGCAGGGAGGCGCGTATCGCCTTCACGATCGCTTCTTATACCAGCGGGAAGGCGAAGAATGGCATATTGATCGTCTTGCACCCTAAGAGATTAATTACTGTTTTTAATACTGGCACTTAAATTACTGGCGTTTTATGCTATAGCACGCAATTTATAACGAGTTACTTATATAGGTCATTATATAGGTAAAGTATACAAACCGATGGAGCCATTGATGTTTAGCAATAACCTGATAAAACAACTGCAAGATCGGGGCCTTGTTGCCCAGGTAACGGATGAAGAAGCGTTAGCAGAGAGGCTGGCGCAAGGTCCGGTTTCTCTCTATTGCGGCTTCGATCCTACCGCTGACAGCTTGCATTTGGGGCATCTGGTTCCCTTGCTGTGTTTAAAACGATTCCAACTGACCGGGCATAAGCCTATCGCGTTGGTAGGTGGTGCGACAGGTTTGATTGGCGATCCAAGTTTTAAGGCAACTGAACGCAAATTAAATACAGAAGAGACCGTTAAAGAGTGGGTTGAAAAAATTCGTAAACAGGTTTCACCATTCCTCGATTTCGATTGTGGTGAAAACCGTGCGGAAATTGCCAATAACTATGAGTGGTTTGGGGAAATGGATGTGCTTACTTTCTTGCGTGATATCGGAAAGCATTTCTCCGTTAATCAGATGATCAACAGAGAAGCGGTAAAGCAGCGTCTGCATCGTGATGATGTTGGTATTTCGTACACTGAGTTTTCTTATAACCTGTTGCAATCGTATGACTTTGCTAACCTGAATGGAAAATATGGTGTTGAATTGCAGATTGGCGGTTCAGACCAATGGGGCAATATTACTTCAGGTATCGACTTAACGCGCCGCTTACACCAGAAACAAGTTTTCGGTTTGACAGTGCCGCTGATCACTAAATCTGATGGTACTAAATTCGGTAAGACAGAAGGTGGTGCAGTTTGGTTAGATCCAAAGAAAACCAGCCCGTATAAATTCTACCAATTTTGGATTAGTACCGCGGATGCAGACGCTTATCGCTTCCTGAAGTTCTTTACTTTTATGAGCATTGAAGAGATTAATGCTTTGGAAGAAGAAGATAAGAACAGCGGTAAGGCTCCGCGCGCTCAGTATGTATTGGCAGAGCAAGTGACGGGTATGGTACATGGTGAAGCCGGTCTTGCTGCGGCGAAGCGCATTACTGATAGCCTGTTCTCTGGCATTGTTGCAGACTTGACTGAAGAAGATCTTGCTCAATTAGCGCAAGATGGTATGCCAGCGATTGAACTGGAAAAAGACGCTGATTTGCAACAAGCTCTGGTCACCGCTGGGCTAGTACCTTCCCGTGGTCAAGCTCGTACCATGATCGGTTCTAATGCGGTTTCCATCAATGGTGAAAAACAATCCGATGCTGAATATACGTTCGCGGACAGCGATCGTTTGTTTGAGCGTTATACTTTGTTACGTCGTGGTAAAAAGCATTATTGCCTTATCAACTGGAAATAATTCATAAAGACGTAGTTGTAGTTAAAGACATAGTGAAAAACAAAGTTAAGGGCAACAGCAATGTTGCCCTTAAAAAATTCGACTTGTTAATAAGCCGCTCATGAATCATAAAATAATAAATTAGGCCTTATCATGAAAAATGTTCTTTCAATTCAGTCTCATGTTGTTTTTGGTCATGCTGGAAACAGTGCTGCTGTTTTTCCAATGCATCGAATGGGCGTGAACGTATGGCCATTGAATACGGTTCAATTTTCCAACCATACCCAATATCCTCAATGGCGTGGTTGTGTTATGCCGCCAGAGCATTTGGCTGAAATTGCCCAGGGAATTGGTGAAATTGATAAATTAGTTTCCTGTAATGCGGTACTGAGTGGTTACATTGGTTCTGCGGAACAGGGAAACCATATTCTTGATATTGTAAGACAGGTTAAGCAAGCCAATCCCGAAGCATGGTATTTCTGTGATCCGGTGATGGGACATCCAGAAAAAGGGTGTATTGTCGCTCCTGGGGTTGCTGAATTCCTCTGTGAAAAAGCATTACCCATCAGCGATATCATTGCTCCTAATTTACTGGAGCTTGAAACGTTGAGCATGCGGAAAATCGAAAATGTAGAACAAGCTATATCCGCAGCCCGCGAATTATGCGAAAAAGGCCCAGAGATTGTTTTAGTCAAACACCTCAGTCGTGCAGGCTACCGAACAGATCGCTTTGAAATGCTTTTGGTGACTAAAGAACATAGTTGGCATATTAGTCGTCCATTGATTAATACGGGTGAACGTCAACCTGTGGGTGTCGGTGACTTAACGAGTGGTTTGCTGCTCGTCAATTTACTGAAAAGTACATCACTAACAGATGAAGCATTACAAGCGGCGTTGGAGCATGTTGCATCAGCAGTCTACGAAGTGATGCTGGAGACTCAGGAGAGAGGGGAGTATGAGTTACAGATTATTGCCGCTCAAGATAAGATGGTCACTCCAACACATCAATTCAGTGCGGCGCAAATTGACTGACGATCAAGATTGTCGGTAAAGTTATGCTTCCGGTAGCTTAAATTATTTTTTTGGCACACCGGAAGCGACAATTCTCAGATTTAAATTAATCCTTCTGCTTTTAAAGCATCCTGAACATGTGAACGCTGCCTGATATTTTGCAGATAGGCATTCAAATGGCTGAGTTCAGACAAATCCAGTTTTATATCAGGTGTCCAGCCACAGGTTGTGAAGAGATAGGCATCTATGACTGTAAAATGATCGCCCGCAATATACGAGCGTTTTGACAAAATACCATCAAGATAAGTAAATTTTTGCAGTAATTTTTGTCGGGTAATCGAACGGTAGCTCTCTGGTGCCTCCATCGCTGGAGAGAATGCCCAGAAGCTTTGATGTATTTCGCTGGCGACATAACTCAGCCATTCGATTTGTTGGTAGCGTTCCAAAGTACCCGCTGGCGCGATTAGATTTCTGTCTGGTTTTTGATCCGCAATATATTGCACAATCGCAGACCCTTCCGTGAGAATGACATCATTGTCGAGAACCAGTGCTGGAACTTGTCCCTTGGGATTGATTTTGAAAAAATCAGTTCCATTCTCTGTTGTTTTATCTTTTAAATTTACCTTTATGAGGCTGAAATCCAACCCAGTTTCGCGGAGAATAATGTGAGGAGAGAGTGAACAAGCTCCCGGTGCATAGTACAGTTTCATATGTTGCTCCTTAATCAAGCCCTTAATATAGAAATGCAGGAAAGCGAAAGAACACCAGTCAAGTTTTTATGTTATCAATTTATCTTACATTAACTGGTGATAAATTGGATGTGGTATCTGTTGGCACAGCATTTCAAGTAAAGTGTAAATTAGAACAATATGAGGATAGATGAAGACGACAGAGATGGTGGGAAAGAAATAAGCCCAGAAATACAATTATCACTAGGCTTATTTTAAGATATCAATGAGTTATTGAAGTTATTTCAATTCCAACTCATTCATGGCAGCGATACTGAAACCGCCATCGACGTGCAGAATTTCGCCTGTCACACCGCCAGCTAGATCAGAACACAGGAATGCGGCTGCATTACCTACATCTTCTGTTGTTACAGTACGGCGAATAGGTGTTACCGCTTCGCAGTGTGCCAGCATCTTGCGGAAATCCTTGATGCCAGATGCCGCCAGTGTACGAATTGGGCCTGCGGAGATACCGTTAACACGAACACCTTCAGCACCCATTGCATTCGCCATATAACGCACGTTAGCTTCCAGAGAAGCTTTTGCCAGACCCATTACGTTGTAATTAGGGATTGCACGTTCTGCACCCAGATAGCTCAGAGTGAGCAGGGCTGAGTTAGGATTCAACATGTTACGGCATGATTTCGCCATAGCGACGAAGCTGTATGCGCTGATATCATGTGCAATTTTGAAACCTTCACGGTTGACGGCATTAACATAATCACCATCAAGCTGCTCAGCAGGGGCATAACCAATAGAGTGAACGAAGCCGTCAAACTTAGGCCATACTTTACCTAGTTCAGCGAATAATGCGTCAATACTTTCATCTTCAGCCACATCACATGGCAGAATGATGTTCGAATCCAATGATGCAGCGAATTCTTCGACACGAAGTTTCAACTTGTCATTCTGGTAGGTAAAAGCCAGCTCAGCTCCTTGATCGTGCATTGCCTTGGCAATTCCATAAGCGATAGACAGTTTGCTGGCAACGCCAGTAATGAGAATGCGCTTGCCGGTCATGAAACCCATAGCAGTATCCTTATTGTTCTTAGTGGTCAATACCAGAGTTATATAGTGGAGTAACAAAAATATATACTTACTATAACTGTGGTATTTGTTGTTAATAAACGGGGACGATTCTACCACGCTGGAGAAAAATGTGGTGAGTTTCCCACGCTGCTCCGAGCAGTGAATAAAATACGTCCAGTAAAAAATATTAGGTGATATCCTGCCGCCATGCTTCGGCGGACAGTGGTTCGCCAAAATGGCTGGATATCAGTTTACGTGTAATATCGTGTAATGGTGAGGCCAGTACTTCCGCTGTATTGCCGCGTTCTACCACTTCTCCCTGATGCATCACCAGTACCTGATCACTAATGTGCTTCATCATGCCGAGGTGCTGGGTGACATAGATATAGGCAATACCGTGCTTCTCTTGCAGCTCCAACATCAGGTTAATGATTTGGGAACGCATGGACATATCAAGAGAAGCCAATGCTTCATCTGCAACAATAATTTGCGGTTGCAATATCAGCGCCCGTGCCAATGCTACGCGCTGCTTCTGGCCTGAAGCGAGCATGTGTGGATAATAGTAGGCATGATCTGGCAGCAAACCAACTTGACGTAATGTCTGGTTGATTCGCTTCTCTCGCTCAGAAGAAGAAAGTTCCGTATTCAAAATCAACGGCACATCTAGAATCTGCCCAATACGCTGACGGGGATTCAATGATGTACTGGGGTCTTGGAAAATCATGCGGATACGTTGGCTGCGATAGCTATAATCCCCATAGGCTAGTTTATGGTTATTAATCAGGATATCGCCCGAAGTTGGTTCGATCACACCTGATAGCATTCTTGCCAGTGTGGATTTACCGGAGCCATTCGCACCAATGATTGCCAGCGTTTTTTTGGGTTGCAAAGTAAAGCTCACGGGCTTTACAGCATCAAGGTGGTGATGGCGAAACAGTCCAGTTCGGTAGCGGAATGTTTTAGTCAGATTTTTAACTTCCAGTAATGTCTCAACCAATTACTGTTCCTCCATGTTCAAGGGGAAATGACAGGCGAAGGCATGATTTTTAACTCCCCGTAAACGTGGGGTTTCAATACAGGTTTTCTGGGCATAGGGACAACGAGGCCCCAAACGGCATCCTATCGGTAAATGCTCCAGTGATGGGATAGCCCCTGATAAAGTATTCAAACGGCCTTTATGAGGCAATGGATTGCCAAAATCAGGAATTGAGCGAATAAGTGCCTGAGTATAAGGATGATGAGGTGTCACCAGCAACTCATCGGGTGTGGCACTTTCCACTGTTTGACCGCAATACAGTACATTTATGCGCTTGACCAGTTTGCTCATCATTTGCAGATCATGGCTAATCAGCAAGATTGTCATGTTGTTGTTCTGGTTTAGGCTCGAGAGTAAGCGGAATATCTGGGCTTGTGTTGTTGGCTCCATTGCGTTGGTGGGTTCATCCGCAATCAGCAGTCGAGGCTGGTTGGCGAGTGCAATGGCAATCATCACTTTCTGACATTCTCCATCCGTTAACTCATAAGGATAACAGTGCATGATGGCATAGTGATCTTTAATCCCAACCCGATGCAGCAGTTCGATGGCACGCCGTTTTCGCCAATTGAATCGCTGCCACCAGCGGCCTTTATAGGTCCAGCCTGGGATGGACTGAATGAGCTGTTTGCCAATACTTTCTGATGGATCAAGGCATGACTGCGGTTCTTGAAAAATCATCGAAATATTGTGTCCGATTACTTTCCGGCGTTGTCTTAACGTCAGGCGCAATAAGTCAATGTCGTTGAAACGAAAACGGTCTGCGGTGACGCTGAGGTTGTCTTTCGTGACACCACAGATAGCCTTGGCAATCAAACTTTTACCAGATCCTGATTCGCCAGCTAATCCGAGTATTTCACCTTCTGCCAGTGAAATACTCATACGGTCAACCACTTTAACGGGGCCTTCTGACGTCATGAATTCAATGGTGAGATTTCGGATATCGAGCAGAGGCATTATTCGACTCCTGCATTAATGGCGCGGTGCAGGCCGTCACCGAGTAAATTAACCAGTAAGACACTGAGCGTAATAGCAGCACCGGGTAACATGACGGTCCAAGGGGCAGAATAAATGAGTTCCAATGAATTTCCCAGCATGGCTCCCCATTCAGGTGATGGTAATTGAGCACCCAGATCGAGAAAGCCTAACGCAGCAATATCAAGAATAGCGATAGAGAGAGCGCGGGTTAATTCACTGACTATCACCGCCGTAATATTAGGAAAGACGGCATAGCGCAAAATACGATAATTTGAAGCACCATCCAGACGTGCTGCGATAATATACTCTTTATCCAGTTCATCGTGTACAGCAGTATAAATTGTGCGAACTATCCTTGGCAGTAATGCCAGCCAGATAGCAATCATTGCATGTTGCAGACTAGCTCCTACAAAAGCCACGACAATGATAGCCAGTAACAGTGAGGGAATTGAAAGTAACGTCTCAAGAATATGGTTCAAGACAGCAGATCTCAGTCCATGAGTCATACCAGCAAGGCTACCGATAGCTAATCCAGCAATTGCCGCTGCGGCAGTCACAATTAATGCCGCTCCAAATGTGGAAGACGTACCAATCAGCAAACGGCTGAAAATATCTCGCCCGAGATCATCAGTTCCAAGGAAAAAGGCGACATTCCCGTGGTGTGACCATGACGGGGGCATAAGCTGGTACATAAATTGCTGATCAAGTTGATATGGGGCAATTTGCCCACCCAAAAGACTTAATGCAATTAAAATCAGTACTCCATAAAGGCCCGTCATTGCCAGTATATCAGCATAGAAAAAACGCCAGATAACTTTCAGTGGAGAAGGCATTTTCTTTTCACGGTAGAAATTATCTAAGGGCATACCATTCCTTATGCTTCAGGGGATTAGCTATCGCGCCAATAATATCAGTCAGCACATTCACTGAAATAACCAAAGCTCCGATCACCATCACGCCAGCCGAGATGGCTGAATAATCCTGCTGGCGAATGGCGATGATGAGCCAGTGTCCCAAACCCGGCCAGTTGAATACCTGCTCTGTTACCATTGCCAGTGTGAGCATGGTTGAAAATTGTAATCCCAGTTTAGGAATGATGGGAGGCAGGGCATTATGCAACAAATGGCGCCGAATAATCGTCAATCGTGATAGTCCGCGAGTGGCGGCTGATTTGATATAGTTTGATGCCGAGACTTCCTCTGTACTGTTGCGCATTAAACGAATGACTTCGGTCATGGGTGCAACGGCTAGTGTGATAACGGGTAAAATCATGTGCAAAATGACATTCACGATCATCTCATTGCGATAAGGTTCCTTGGACAGCCAGGCATCAACTAGTGCGGAACCTGTCACTTGCTCCATCCGATACAGTAAATCAAATCGTCCTGATACTGGCAGCCATCCCAAATACAGTGAAAAGAGGAGAGTGAGTAGCAGGGCTAGCCAGAAAACAGGGATGGAAAAACCCAATAGGGCAAATGTACTGATGATTGTATCTGCCTTTTTGTTGCGCCAGACGCCAGCAATGATCCCCAAAGGAATGCCGATTAATAACGCCATCGAAAAAGAGAGAATACAAAGCTCCATGGTTGCAGGAAAAACGCTGTACAATTGTTCAATAATGCGTTCGCCATTAATGCTGGAAATGCCAAAATCCCACTGTAACAGGCTGTGGAAATAGAACAGATAAGCGTCAGTCAGTGATGCACCGCTCAAAGGTCCATGAGGCGTGAAATACATCAGGCTGAAACTGATTAATGAAAGAAAAAACAGCGTCACAAGCAGAAGCAGCAAACGACGCAGAATATAAATAATCATTTGCTTTCCTTTTTATTTCCAGTAGGCGTGGTCGTTTCCTGTACGCGGTAGACCCCAGCAAAGGAGCTATTGCCAAACGGGCTCAATACTAATCCTTTAATGTTATAACGAAATATCTGTAACCGGGTTGGATAAGCTAATGGTAGTACAGGTAACTGCTGTGCAAGGATTTGCTGGGCAATATGATAATTTTCAATACGTGATGCAAGCTGCTGATTTAATAAGGCTTGATGGAGTGCATCATCAAAGGCTGGGTCGCACCAGCGGCTCAGGTTGGTTTGGGAAGCGATGGCTGCACAACTCAATAGTGGTCGGAAAAAACTGTCAGGATCGTTACTGTCAGTAGACCAGCCTGCCAGAGTCATGTCATGGGTTTTATCCATCAGTTGGTTTTCCTGAGCACGGCCTTCGACAGGACGGATAGACATCTTAATACCAACCTGTGCCAAATCTGCCTGAATCAGTTCTGCCATTTTCAATGGGCTCGGGTTATAAGATTGTGAAGCCGTTGGCACCCACAATGTCAGTTCTAATCCATTTAATCCCAGCTCAGTTAGCATTTTTCGTGATTTTTCGGGATTGTATTCAGTGATTTCCGCACTATTATCATAAGCCCATGATGCGCGTGGTAAAATTGAGGCAGCTGTTTCAGCCGTGCCATAATAGATGGATTTCATCAGTCGCTGATTATTGATGGCATACGCAATGGCTTGACGAACTGCCAGCTTGTCCAGCGGTGGTTTGCTGGTATTGAACGCAAGATAGGCGATATTCATACCTGAGCGTAATGTCTGGTGCAGGTTCGGATTATCATGCAGCACACTGAATTGATTGGCGGGAGGATAGGCCAATACATCACATTCCCCCGTCAGCAGTTTAGAAATTCTGCCTGTGCCGCCGGCGCCGGCATCTATAACAACCTGTTCCATGTGTGGCTTGCCTTTCCAATATTTATCATGACGGATAAGTCGAATAAATTGTTCCGCCCGATAATCTTCCAGCATGAATGGCCCTGTTCCGACTGGTTTCCAATCAATTTGTTCCTGTCGATTTATCTTATGCAGTTTCTGCCCATACTCCTCAGACAATATTGGGGCATAGTGAGTTGCTAAGTGCCAGAGAAACGATGCATCAGGTGCATTAAGGCGAAATTCGACTGTATATTTATCGATTTTTTGAATACTCAGTACAGAATCACCAAATTGCAAACTATCAAAATAGGGGTAATGCCCACCGTTGACATAATGGTAATAGTGCGTTTTGTCGAATAAGCGACGGAAGCTGAAAACTACATCATCGGCATTCATGGTACGGGTTGGTGTAAACCAGTTCGTTGATTGGAAAGTGACATTAGGACGCAGGTAAAAGCGGTATGTTGCCCCGTTGTCCTGCACTTCCCAGCGGGAAGCCAGTTCTGGTATCAAACGATAGGTCAAGGGGTCAACACCTAAGAGGCGATCATAAATCTGGGCAGCCAGAGTATCGACAGTCAGGCCGCTGATAGCCATCTGAGGGTTAAAAGTACTCAGATTGCCGTTAACGCAATAAATAAAACCATTCTGCCGCAAGGCAGCCGAGATATAGGATAAATTATCTAATGCGTCGTCAGAAGTCGCTTTGTGAGTAGCTTTAGTCGTTTCTGGGATAGCATTGTCAGCAGCCAGTGTGGATGCTGAAAGCAATAATATGATCCAGTAAATCAAATAGCGCATATAAAACATCAATCATAAAAAAGAGTTTGTGCATTGTAACTTAATTAACGCTTTCTGCTCAAAAACAACGAGTAGATCACTATAATGAGAAAAATTCTCAATAAAACACTTTACAAATCGCATTGAGAAACATTATCATTTATATCGTGCTTTGGAGAGACATCTTGTGATACTAAATATGTTTTCTCAGAAAAAGCACGACATTGCTCACATTGCTTCCAGTGTTTTTATTAGCCAGCTCGGGTGCTGGCTATTTTTTTATCCCTTTATCTTCTAATTTATCTTCCCTTTTAATCCATGACATGAATGTTGATATGGTGTTTTTTGATTAATCCACGTAGTTGATGGTAGGTCAGGTTGAGTTTCCCAGCCGCTTTTTTCTGGCTGAACTGGCTTTTTTCCAATGCCTGTATAATCAACTGTTTTTCGCTGTCATTTTGCCACTGTCTTAAATCGAAAGGTAAGCTGGGGAGGGAATAAGGCGTCACTTCATTATGATTACACGCAGGAATAGACATTTGTGAAGAAAATATTTGTGATGATGCAAAGGGATTGATAATGATGGTATCTAGTTCTTTTTCATTATCTCTGTGTCGATAAATAGAGCGTTCTATCACATTCTTCAATTCACGAATATTGCCGGGCCAGTGATAAGTCAGTAACTGTTGCTTGGCCTCATCGGTAAATCCGGGGAAGAACGATAGGTTCAACTCTCGGCACATCTGAATGGCAAAGTGTTGTGCCAGTAACATAATATCTTGTTGCCTTTGGCGCAGTGGCGGGATTTGGACAACATCAAATGCCAGTCTGTCGAGCAAGTCAGCTCTGAATTTTCCACGGGCAGCCATGGCAGGTAGATCTTCGTTGGTTGCACAGATCAATCGTACATCCACCTGTAGCGATTGATTGCCTCCCACTCGCTCAAGGTAACCGTATTCAATTACCCGCAGTAGCTTTTCTTGTACCTGCATAGGTGCGGTAGCCAGTTCGTCAAGAAACAGTGTTCCACCATCGGCACGTTCAAAACGTCCTTGATGTTTTGAACGTGCACCCGTAAATGCCCCCGCTTCATGGCCAAACAGCTCAGAATCCAGCAAATTTTCATTAAGTGCGGCACAGTTGAGGGAAATAAAAGAGCCTTGCCAGCGTGGAGAAAGGTAGTGCAAACGGCGTGCAATCAATTCTTTGCCTGTTCCTCGTTCCCCTAGCACCAAAACGGGTTTATTTAATTTTGCAAGTGCAGAGACTTGCTCCAGAATTTCAATAAAACAGTTTGCTTCTCCTAGTAGGTTATCAATGAATTGATGCATAGTGTTTTTCGCCAATAGTAGGTCAATTTAACCACGATAAACCATAGCGCTAAAAAGTCAAAGATAAATTATATCAAATAATTCAATTGGATAAGCAAAATGTGAAAGTTGGCATGTATCTTGTATTTAATTAAGTGTCTTACCGTGTATCCGTTTTAACAGTACACAGACATAACATACATACATTCTAATGAAAGAGGTTTATGACTATGGGTATTTTTTCTCGTTTTGCTGATATCGTTAACGCCAATATCTCTTCCCTGCTGGATAAAGCAGAAGATCCACAGAAAATGATCCGCCTGATGATTCAGGAAATGGAAGATACGCTGGTGGAAATCCGTTCAACATCGGCCCGCACATTAGCAGAGAAAAAACAGCTTTTGCGTCGTATCGGTACTGGTGAGAATCAAATAGAAGGCTGGCAGGAAAAAGCCGAACTGGCGTTAAGTAAAGAAAAAGAAGATCTGGCTCGTGCCGCTTTGATTGAAAAACAGAAGATCAGTAATTTGGTTGGCGCGTTGAAAAACGAACTGTCCATTCTGGATGAAACCCTTGGACGCATTAAAGGGGAAGTGACTGAATTGGAAAATAAATTGACAGAAACGCGTGCAAGACAACAATCACTGACCTTGCGCCATCAGGCAGCCGCATCTTCCCGTGAAGTACGCCGCCAACTGGACAGCGGTAAAATTGATGAAGCTATGGCACGTTTCGAACAGTTTGAGCGTCGAATTGATCATATGGAGGCAGAAGCGGAAGCTATTGGGCTGGGCAAACAGAAATCACTGGAGCAGCAATTTACAGAATTAAAAGCGGATGACGAAATTAGTGCACAATTGGCAGCCTTGAAAGCTAAAATGAGTGTCAAAGATTCACAATGACTAATCATTGACTCACCATTTAAGGAAAGATAATGGGCTATATATTTCTTGGAATCCCACTGATCCTCTTTGTGCTTTTTGTTTTACCCATCTGGTTGTGGTTGCACTATAGTAACCAGAGTCGGGGTCAGTTAGGGAGCAATGAAATTCAGCGTTTGGAACAATTGGCAGAGAATGCACGGTATATGCAGGAGCGAATTAAAACGCTGGAAGAGATACTTGATGCAGAGCATCCAAACTGGAGACAATCATAATGTCGAATACTTACCGCCGGAAACTTTACCGTCTTCCAGAGCAGGGGATGGTGAAAGGAGTTTGTGCTGGGCTGGCGAGTTATTTTAATGTACCGGTTCCGCTCATGCGTACCATCACGGTATTATCGTTGTTTTTTGGATTATTTGGCTTCACGGTATTGGCCTATATTATCTTGACCTTTGTTATGGATCCCGCGCCAGCGGGATATCAGGCAGAGGACGTAAATAAGGGGCCATCGGGACAAAATATACTGGATGAAGTTGATTACCAACTGAGAGCAAGTGAAGCGCGCCTGCGTCAGATGGAGCGCTATATCACCTCTGATACCTACAGTGTGCGCAGCCGTTTTCGTCAGCTTTAAACCGTGGCAAGCTATTATGTAATAGCATCTAAGCCATAGATAAATATGAAATCTGGCCAGTAATGACAGTGAGGATGCCAAATTTTAGCAATGATTTTGTTGATGTTACCCGGCCGGATATAAATTGAGTCACGGTATTCCATTTAGGAGAAACATGAAACGGTTGCAAAACGAATTGAAATCCCTTGTTAATCGTGGAGTAGACCGTCATTTGCGGCTGGCGGTGACAGGATTAAGCCGTAGTGGAAAAACGGCATTTATTACTTCTTTGGTGTACCAGCTTCTTCATGTCCACAGCGGGGCTAGATTGCCGTTGTTTTCTGCTGTGCGGGATGGCCGTTTACTTGGTGTGAAGCGGGTGCCTCAACGAGATTTTGGTGTTCCCCGTTTTGCTTATGATGAAAATATTGCAGCATTGCACGACACACCACCTTATTGGCCAATACCAACACAGGGCGTGAGTGAAATCCGTCTGGCTCTGCGTTATCGCTCTGAAGATTCCCTGCTTCGTTATCTTAAAGAAACTTCCACCCTGTATCTGGAAATCGTTGATTATCCGGGAGAATGGCTACTGGATTTACCGATGCTGGAACAGAGTTATCTGGCATGGTCACGACAGATGAACGGTATGCTGAAAGGGGAAAGGGCAGGTTGGGCTAAACCATGGCTCGAATTATGCCAACAGTGCGATCCTCTAGCACCTGCCGATGAAAATTTGCTTGCCAGAATCGCACAGGCTTATACGGATTATCTGCATCAATGCAAAACGCAGGGGTTGCATTTTATTCAGCCGGGTCGTTTCATATTACCGAGTGATCTGGTAGGGGCGCCGGCGCTACAATTTTTTCCGTGGCCGGATATTGACGGAATTGGGGAGCCACAACTGACCAAGGCGGATAAACATACCAATATTGGTATGTTGCGGGAACGATTTGCCTATTACTGTGATCACATTGTAAAAGGTTTTTATAAAGAGCACTTTCTCCGTTTTGATCGACAAATTGTTCTGGTTGATTGTTTGCAGCCATTAAACAGCGGTCCACAGGCTTTTAACGACATGCGTCTGGCTCTGGCACAGCTCATGCAGAGTTTTCATTACGGTAAGCGAACCTTATTTCGCCGCTTATTTTCACCTTGCATTGATAAATTGATGTTTGCAGCAAGCAAGGCTGATCACGTGACCGCTGATCAACACGCTAACCTCATATCTCTCTTACAGCAATTAGTTCAGGAAGCGTGGCAGAATGCGGCCTTTGAAGGGATCAGCATGGACTGTGTTGGTTTAGCATCTGTTCAGGCTACTGAAAGTGGTATCGTGCTTCACGATGGTGAAAAAATCCCCGCAATCAAGGGAAATCGGTTGTCAGATGATAAATTACTGACGTTTTTCCCGGGAGAGGTGCCACAGCGTTTACCGAACAGTGATTTCTGGCAAAAACAAGGGTTTAATTTTGAATCTTTTCGGCCAAAACAAGTAAATGTAGATACACCGTTACCCCACATCCGCATGGACAGTGCGATGGAGTTTTTATTGGGAGATAAACTAACATGACTGATCCCTTGAAACCGAGAATTGATTTCGATGATCGTTTACAAACACAGTCGGAACCCTCATTGAAATCTAAGAAAGAATTCAATGGACAGGAAAATGAGTTCTGTCCAGTCGCGCCTGAACGGGAAGCAGAAGAGCAAGAAAGCGAGTTTGAAGGCGCAGTCAATGCCGCTCTGAAACCAAAGCGTAGTTTTTGGCGAAAAATTTTTTCCGGTGCGGTTCTGTTGTTGGGTATTAGTGTGGTTGCGCAGTTTATTCAATGGATATACCAATCATGGCAGCAACACGATTGGATTTCGCTGGGTGTGGCCGCCGCAGGCAGCATGATTGTTTTTGCAGGCATAGGTACTGTAATAAGCGAATGGCGGCGTCTTTATCGTTTGCGTCAACGGACGGAAGAGCGCGATATAGCGAAGTCATTATTGCAAAGCCACGGCATAGGTAAAGGACGTCAATTTTGCGAGAAGCTGGCGGAACAGGCTGGGATCGGGCAGCAGCATCCAGCATTGCGACGTTGGCAGGCTGCGGTACACGAGACTCACAATGATCGTGAAATCGTCATGTTGTACAGCAAACTTGTTCAGCCTGTTTTGGATGTTCAGGCTAAAAAGGAGATCAGCCGCTCGGCTGCGGAATCGGCTTTAATGATTGCCGTCAGTCCACTGGCTATCGTGGATATGGCCTTTATTGCATGGCGAAACATTCGCCTTATTAATCGCATTGCGGCACTATATGGGATCGAATTGGGCTATTTCAGCCGTATTCGCCTGTTCCGATTAGTCTTGCTGAATATAGCTTTTGCGGGTGCATCGGAGCTGGTCAGGGAAGTTGGTATGGATTGGCTGTCACAGGACATTGCTGCCCGGCTTTCGGCGCGTGCCGCTCAAGGTATTGGTGCTGGGTTGCTGACGGCACGCTTGGGTATCAAGGCAATGGAACTGTGCCGTCCTTTACCGTGGATTGATAGTGATAAGCCAAAACTGGGGGATTTCCGTCACCAGTTGATGACTCAGCTTAAAAGCACGTTACCGACGAAGATGAAAAGTGCAGTAAAAAGAACAGAGAACAGCACAGTAATCAAATAGTGGTTACTGTCACGTTATTTTGACGCCCTGTTTTATCGTCAACTTTTGCTGACAGGGGGCTTCATCTATTGCACCGTAACGGGTAACATTTCAGACGGCTATGAACATCGTGTAAATAAGGTCGGAATAAATGCGATTGGAAGTTACTTGTCAGGATCGAATTGGGTTGACTCGCGAGCTACTTGATTTACTGGTTTTACGAAATATTGACCTGAAAGGAATTGAGATTTCTCCTGCACGTCGTATTTACCTTAATTTTACTCAAATTGATTTCAACACCTTTCGCTTATTGATGGCGGAAATTCGCCGTATTAACGGGGTAATAGATGTCAGGACGGTTGCTTTTATGCCGTCAGAAAAAGAGCACAGGGCAATGTGGACATTGCTGGAATCTGTTCCTGAGCCCATCTTTTCTATTGATATGAAAGGCAACATTGATCTGGTTAATCCGGCATCTTTAGTATTATTTGGTCTCAACAAAGAGAGAATTGGTCAAAAAAACATTGGCCACCTTATCAGTAATTACAATTTCCTCCGCTGGCTTGAGAGTGAACATCATCAACCTCATTCGGCAAATTTAGTCATCAAAGGTCAAGATTACTGCATGGATATTATTCCTATGCAATTAACGGATGAAAATCAGTCTGTTAAATGTGTGGGGGCTGTGATTATGCTTCGTTCAACCACGCGTATTGCTCTTGCCCCATCGCGTAAAAAGTTTACTGTGAGTGATGACAGTGCTTTTGACAAAATTGTTGCTATCGGCCCGAAAATGGTTCATGTCGTTGAGCAGGTACGTAAAATAGCGATGCTAGATGCACCTTTATTGCTGATTGGTGATACAGGAACAGGAAAAGATGAATTTGCCAAAGCTTGTCACCTGCGGAGTTCAAGAAGAAAACAGCCTTTTCTAGGATTGAATTGTGCTTCCATGCCAGATGATGTTGCAGAAAGCGAGCTGTTCGGTTATGCCGCAGGGGCTTATCCGAATGCACTGGAAGGTAAAAAAGGTTTTTTTGAGCAGGCTAATGGTGGCACGGTTCTGTTGGATGAAATTGGTGAAATGTCGCCACAAATGCAGATTAAGTTACTGCGTTTTCTAAATGATGGGACGTTTCGTCGTGTTGGTGAAGATAATGAAGTCAAGGTTGATGTCAGGATTATCTGCGCTACCCAAAAGAACTTGGTCGAGTTGGTGCAGAAAGGGGAATTTAGGGAGGATCTCTATTACCGACTTAATGTACTGACTATCACATTACCTCCTTTGCGGGAACGCCAAGCGGACATCATGCCGTTGGCAGATTTTTTTGTCACCCGCTTTGCTGAAGAGCAGGGGTTGGAAAAGCCTAAATTCGCTCATGAACTGGAACACTTTTTGTGTAGTTATCATTGGCCGGGAAACGTCAGACAACTGCGCAATGCTATTTATCGGGCATTAACTCAGTTTGAAGGTCACCAGTTACGCCCTCAGGATATTCAGTTACCTGAATTAGATACAGAGGTTTCATTCAGTGACGATATTTTGGCAGGCTCTTTGGATGAGATTAGTAAACGTTTTGAACGTTCTGTACTCATTCGTCTTTACCGTCATTATCCAAGCACCCGAAAACTGGCTAAACGGCTAGGCGTTTCTCACACAGCCATCGCGAATAAATTACGTGAATATAGTTTAAGCGGGAAAAAACAGATGGCCGAACATGAAGATGATGAATAATTTTCATCAGCGTAGCTGTTTTTAAGTATTAACCCCATCAGATGTTCTACCTGATGGGGTTAATTTTCGGACTTCATAAATGAGAGGATTACCTGGCGACTATTCGCTGTTTGAACTTACGGAAGGAAAGTAATTCGTAAAGGTGTTTGGTCGAGTATAAGATAATACAGGGGTTCGGCATGTCTTTATAGGAGACGTTTTTATCTGCGTCATTAGTTCTGCTATAGACAATGGGCGTTCTGATAGTTTTATTTTCAATGTATGGTCAATTACATGTAAAAATGATGAAGAATATCCCGCAGGGCAAAGCTTACTCAACGGCTGATATTTATCTTCGATATTGCGCACGATACTGACTGGAGGAGGGGTTCCGACAATCAAGGTATGCAATACCGCTCCTAGAGAGTAAATATCTGTCCAAGGACCTTGTTGCCCTTCTTCGTTGGCGGTGTATTGCTCAACAGCCGTAAACCCGGGATTTATGGTTACTTCCGTTTCATCAGACAAACGTTCCGTTGCTTTTCTGGCAGAGCCTAAATCAAGTAATATTGGTAACTGATCATCCTGAATCAGAATATTATCCAGAGAAATATCACAGTGCAAATACCCTGCTTGGTGGAGCGTATCGATAGCATCAAGCAAAGAAAACAACATATTATAGATCCAATTTTGATTGATGATCTTAGGGCGTTTCGTTTGTAATTTTTTTAATGTTATCCCACTGTAAAATGGAGTTGCAATATAAGCGGTACTATTTTGTTGCCAGAAACTCAGAAAGCGTGGTAGGCAGGGGTGATTAAAACAGGTCATCAAATGGGCTTCATGCATAAAATTATGTAGCCCGATCTGGAATCTCTTTTTGAGACTTGCTCTGCGTAGATTTAGCTTTAGATCCTGACGACGTACAACGAGAATAGAAGGCATATATTCTTTAATAGCAATAGTGCGTTTCAGTCGGTGATCCCATGCACGATATACAATACTGAATCCCCCTTCGCCAATGACTTCTTCAATTTCAAATTCGTTGAAACAATACCCTATAGGAAGTGCATGAGATAGAGAAAACTCGCCACTGGAGTAGTTATTATGAGTATTCTGCATAATGAATGTTCTCCTGAACACAGATCTAATTTGTGTATTGAAACTCACCTTGCTTGAACGATACCTGTAGGTGAAACATTATCCTTCACCATAGCCAAGGTGTACCTTTCCATGTTGAGGCAGTGTGTGCTTCCTAAAACTCATTCATATTGATGGTAATAAGATTTCGCCTGCCACCCTACAGAGTTGCTGTTAATGCCTTGAAAAGAAAGGCATCATCATCCAGAGAAGAATGAGCTATTCATTAACAGCGCTTTTTTAAGGAATGCTACTGCATGAACCTTTAGTGGAAGGACCCAAACAAAAAACTGGAATTCCATGTAATTAATATTACTAATTGAAATGAACTATTTCATAATGTTAATAATTTTTCAATTAAATTATATTGATATTAATTTTTTTTATAGAAATAACTTCCAAATAATAAAATAACGAATTTAAGAAATAGGTGGTTTTTAATATTTTGATTTAAAATTATTTTTATGGGGGATATTAGGTTGTATGATTTCTGTGTATTTTGTTAGTTATTATTACTGAAATGAGGATTTTTTTGTGTACTGATAAGATAAGTTGGCGGCAATCAAAAATAGCTTGCCGCCAAGAAAATAAATTTTATTTATAAAACAATTGGTTTGCCATGTTGGAAAACAAAAGTAATATTATTTTATTTTAGTACTGATAATGCGTTGTCATAGTCAGGTTCATTGGTGATTTCATCAACTAGCTGGCTATAAATAATCTGGTTATTTTCATCCAAGACAACAACGGCACGTGCAGTTAACCCAACTAATGGGCCTTGATTTATTGCCACACCGTAATCTTCGTGAAATTTACCACCACGCAATGTAGAAAGCATCACCACATTTGACAAACCTTCAGCACCACAGAAGCGGGATTGCGCAAAAGGTAAGTCTGCTGAAATGCAAAGTACGACAGTATTATTCAGTTCACTGGCAACTTGATTGAATTTACGGACGGACGTGGCACAAACACCTGTATCAATACTTGGGAAAATATTGAGTATCTTTCGTTTTCCTGCGTACTGGCTCAGTGTCACATCGGCGAGATCTTTGGCTACCAGTGAGAATTCTTTTGCTGTTTGGCCTACCTGTGGAAAATCTCCATTAATGGTGATATCGCTACCTTGAAACTTGACTGTTTGTGTCATGGTTTTTATCCCTCGATTAAGTAAACTGCGTTATCAGTGTAAAGGAAGAGTGCGATCTTGCCCACCAAAATAGACGCGATATTCAGAAATACTCTGCCCTCCTTTAATTAACAATGTTTTATAATTTATTTTTAGGATAATTATTAGACTCACAAGGCAAAAATTCATGCATAATTTTAAGTTGCTTCCCTCTGTATTACTGATGACTGGACTTTCTTTTTCTGTTTCTGCCGCTAATGTACCTACTGGAACTCAACTTGACGGCCGTCAGGAACTGGTTCGTCAATTGAAAGATGAACCTGCATCATTGGACCCTATTAAATCCTTTGGCTTGACAGAAGCACAGGTGCTGCGTGACCTGCTTGAAGGCTTGGTGAATCAGGATGTTAATGGAGAGCCCATCCCTGGCGTTGCTATTGATTGGAAGACAACAGACAACCAAACGTGGGTATTTACATTACGGCAGAATGCACGCTGGTCTAACGGTGACAAGGTCACGGCATCTGATTTCGTTTATAGTTGGCGGAGATTGGTTAATCCTGCTAACGCATCTTCTTTTTCTTGGTTTGCTGCTTTGTCAGGCATGCAGAATGCACAGGAAATTATTGATGGCAAATTACCATCAGAAAAACTGGGAGTGGAAGCGATCGATCCATATACATTAAAAGTTAGCCTAGATCGTCCAGTTCCTTATTTTCCCAATATGACAACCAATTTTAGCCTTTATCCCGTTCATAAACAGAGTGTTGAAAAATATGGTAATGATTGGACAAGAGTCGGTCATTTGGTTGGTAATGGCGCATTTATGCTTACGGGACGTGTTGTAAATGAAAAAATTGTTCTGACACCAAACCCTTATTATTGGGATCATAAAAATACCGTATTAAAAAAAGTTACTTTTTTACCTATCAATCAGGAATCCCACGCGACCAAGCGTTATCTGGCAGGGGATTTGGATATTACTGAATCTTTCCCCAAAAATATGTATCAGAAACTATTGCGGGATATTCCAGGAGAAGTATTCACGCCGGATCAATTAGGTACGTATTACTACGCATTCAATACACAGCGGGCACCCACCAATGATATTCGCGTTAGGCGAGCGCTTTCTATGACGATAGATAGAAAATTGATTGCGGGAAAAATCTTGGGAACGGGAGAAAAACCTGCATGGCGCTTTACACCTGATGTCACTGCTGGATTCCAGCCAGAAAAAAGCCGGCAGGAAGTTTTAACCCAACAGGAACTGGATGATCAGGCGAGAACATTATTGAAAGAGGCCGGATATGGTTTCGGTAATCCATTAAAGCTTTCTCTGCTTTATAACAACTTAGAAAATAACCAGCGGATCGCTATTGCAATAAGTTCAGAGTGGAAAAAGAAACTGGGTGTTGAAGTAAAATTAGTCAATCAGGAATGGAAAACCTATGTTGATAATCGTAATACCGGTAATTTTGATGTCGTCAGAGCATCTTGGACTGGGGACTATAATGAATCATCAAGTTTTTTATCTCTCCTGACCTCAACGCATAGTGGCAATCTCGCTAAATTCCACAATTCTGCCTATGACACATTGCTAAAAGAAGCTGGTCAGGAAACTGATGAAATGGTGAGAAACCGTGATTACAATCAGGCAGAAAAAATAATTACCGAACAAGCGCCAATTGCCCCGATTTATCAATATACCAATGGCCGATTGATCAAATCGTGGCTAAAAGGATACCCGATCACCAATCCTGAAGACGTGGCCTATAGTCATAGTATGTACATCATCAAGCACTAAAAAGGAGTAGATGTGGAAACGATTTATGGCTCAGTTTTTAAAGATTCCGAAGCTGTGTATTCCTGCCAGTTGAATGGTAAGGGAGGTATCATGGCATTTGGGGAAGACGAAGCCGCAACAGCAGAGCAGCCATTCTGGCAGCACCTTGATTATAAAAATCAGGCCAGCCAGCGATGGATCATGAGTACGGCTTTGCTGCCGACCCCAGTGAAAGAAGGGTTGTCAGGTGAAAGTATCCGACCCAAAGTGCTTCGCACTGGCGAAGGCACCATGATCACCTTGCGGACAGTCAATCGCAATGAAAATGCACGTCCTGATCACTTGGTCTCGTTCCGCATCTATATCAATGACAGAATGATTATTTCCAGTCGTCACCGGAAAGTTCGTTGTATCGATCAAGCCATGGATGATTTACATAATGGCGTTGGTGCCAAGAGTACGGGCCATTGGCTGGTTGAAATAGCAGGGGCCATTACCGATGAAATGAACGATTTTATTGAAGAGCTACATGATAGCCTAATAGGGTTTGAGGACGATATTCTGGAGCAGAAAGTCCCCGGACGCGGAGAATTAGTGTTATTACGTAAACAATTAATCGTTTTGCGTCGGTATATGGCACCGCAACGTGACGTATTCCTGCGTTTGGCCAGTGAACGGCTACCTTGGATGAATGATGAGGATCGTCGTCTGATGCAGGAGATAGCTGATCGTCTCGGGCGGGGGCTGGATGATCTTGATGGCAGTATAGCGAGGACAGCAGTCCTTGCAGATGAAATATCGTCCATGATGGCGGATGCGATGAACCGCCGCATTTATATGATGTCTTTGCTGACGATGGTATTCCTGCCAACTACCTTTTTGACAGGTCTGTTTGGCGTTAACCTTGGTGGAATACCCGGCAATGAGTATCGGTTTGGATTCGGCATATTCTGTCTCTTGCTATCCATATTGATAACTATTTTCGCTTGGTGGTTGAGACGAACTAAATGGTTATAAGGAACTAAATAAAAATGTAAGGGATATGTGGTGATTTAATAGGCCACTATCCTCAAACCGAGCTGTTATCTCAAAATCGAACGGTTAGTGTTAACTGGTTTGAGATATATCAATAATTAGATCCTACAATTAAGGCACTATAGCTTTCGCAGGTGAATACAACGTTGGGTGATGAACGTTGTGCTCCATAATTGTAGTTTTTCTCAAATTGAGTTTTGTACAGAATATTTGACCATAATTATGCCGATGTCAGTTTTTACATCGGCTATTTTTTTCGCTATTTTATTTCGACCACATCCAGACGATCCGCTTGAAAATCAAGTTGGTCATCTGATTCGACGGCTGGCTGCGAAGGCAGTTCTTCACGATCAAAGGCCAAATCCCCACCATCAATCACTTCACTGCCATGAGTAATACTCTTGAAATCGAACAGATTAAGATCGCTGAGATGAGATGGAACCACATTTTTCACGGCACGAAACATAGTTTCGATTCGTCCTGGATAACGCTTGTCCCAGTCACGTAGCATGTCCTTAATGACCTGACGCTGTAAGTTAGGTTGCGAGCCGCACAGATTACAAGGAATGATCGGGAACGCTCTGGCCTCAGCATAACGCTCAATGTCTTTCTCTCGGCAGTAAGCGAGTGGACGGATAACAATATGTTTGCCATCATCGCTGATCAATTTGGGAGGCATGCCTTTTAATTTACCGCCATAGAACATATTCAAAAATACGGTCTGCAAGATATCATCACGGTGATGGCCCAGAGCGATTTTGGTCGCCCCTAGTTCAGTTGCCGTGCGGTACAAAATACCACGACGCAGGCGAGAGCAGAGCGAACAAGTGGTTTTCCCTTCAGGGATCTTCTCTTTTACAATACCGTAAGTGTTCTCTTCGACAATCTTATACTCAATGCCTAGCTCTTCCAGATAGGCTGGCAGGATATGTTCAGGGAATCCTGGCTGTTTTTGATCCAGATTCACCGCCACCAGGGAGAAATTAACTGGCGCACTTTTTTGCAGGTTTTGCAAAATGGATAGCAGCGTATAGCTATCTTTCCCACCAGAAAGGCAGACCATAATACGATCGCCTTCTTCGATCATTTTGAAATCTACAATGGCCTGACCCGCGTCACGACGCAGGCGTTTTTGTAATTTATTGAAATTATATTGATTTTTCTGGCTATTCATTTCTGATTGTTCTTTACTTTTTCTGGTTGCCTGTTTAGCAATGGATTGGAAGGCCTTTAAAAAACTGAAATCAGCTTATTATGGCGGAGAACATAAAAAGGAAGCAATGATAGCGGATGAAAAGGGATTATCAATCAGAGTTGGTAAAAAAGTCTTCCAGATAAGCATGGCTTAGGGTTTATGAAAAATTTGGTAATAGAAATCCTTTTTTTCGTTAAAGCGTTATATTTGAAATTATGGTAGATTCAGCCGGTTTTTGGTATGAGACACCATTTTGTCTCTTGTGGATTGGTAACAGGTATGAATGGATTGGGTTATTTGCTTATCGCGATCATTTCTGAAGTGATCGCAACAACGATGCTAAAGGCATCGGATGGGTTTAGTCGCTTGATGCCTTCTATTGTCGTTGTGATAGGCTATTGCTTCTCGTTTTGGGCATTATCGCAGGTTGTAAAAGTGCTTCCGTTGGGAATTGCTTATGCTATTTGGTCGGGGCTTGGTATTGTGTTGGTCTCGGTGGCAGCTATATTTTTATACCAGCAAAAATTGGATTTGCCTGCAATAATAGGAATGTTGCTGATTATCATGGGTGTTTTGGTGATAAACCTATTTTCCAAAAGTGGAGCTAGTCACTGATAGTCATCTGTAGTCATGGATGTGCATATATTATATTGATTTTTATTGTAATTTATTTATTTTGCTTCGTATAATCAGCAATAGTCATCAATATTCACAAGTATTCATCTAGTGTCATGATAAATGTGTACATGAATGTGTATATAAACTACAGGCAATTACTGATTCATGGCTGCGTTCTACCAATGGCAAACCCCAAGAAAAAATGATTACCAAATCAGACAGAGATGGCTTATCTGTTCGTGTTACCCCGAAAGGTAAAGTGATTTTTCAGTTCCGGTATCGTTGGGGAGGAAAAGGAGATAGGATCGATATCGGAACTTATCCAGCAACCAGTCTAAAAGATGCTCGTGACGCTGTAACCTCTTACCGTGGGGAGCTGGAACAACACCGTAATCCCAAAATCGTTAAGCGTGTACGCAAAGAGTTAGCTTTGAGTGCAGTAACTGTAGAAGGGCTTATACGAGAATGGTGGGTGACGACTATTCAGGATGTAAAAGTTAATGCTGATGCAATTCTGCGCACTTTCGAGATTCATGTTTTCCCAAAATTCGGTGAACTACCCCACGATGAGGTAAAACTTCATATTTGGCTGACTTTAATCGAAGGCGTTACAAGACAATCACCAGCAATCGGTAAGCGGATATTGACGTATTCCAAAACTGCGCATCGATGGGCTGTTCGGCGAGGAATGACTAATAACACTCCTCTATCTG
Source organism: Xenorhabdus aichiensis (assembly GCF_028598775.1). Taxonomy (NCBI): domain Bacteria; kingdom Pseudomonadati; phylum Pseudomonadota; class Gammaproteobacteria; order Enterobacterales; family Morganellaceae; genus Xenorhabdus; species Xenorhabdus aichiensis. Next base: position 1,924 of record NZ_JAQRFO010000009.1, on the reverse strand, counting down.
ATCTGATATCAAGTGACTTAGGAGGTCAGGACATAAATACGGATGTTGATACAAATGTGGGGGATAGAACGCTAAGCGAAGAAGAGCTGGTGATTCTTTTCCAGCTTATCAATGCTCCTAAGTATAATCCCCGCAATGCACTGATAGTAAAGTTGTGCTTATTATTTGGATGCCGTATTGCTGAGTTATTGAAAGCTAAAGTTAATGATTTTGATTATGAAAAAGATATCTGGATTATCCCTCCCGCAAACCATAAAACAGGAAGAAGAACTAAGAAACCTATTATTAGGCCGATTATTCCAAAAGCCAAAGAATTAATTGAACAGGCAAAAAAATTAAATTATGGGAGTGAATATCTGTTCACTGTGTTGCGTGGCAAATCCTTTTCAGATGGGTCGCATGGTGACATTGTCGCGAAGCTCAATAAAAGGATGGCTTCTCACTTTGATTCTTATACCTATTGGTCCATCCATGATTTGCGCAGAACGATGCGTACTGGCGTTTCTGAGTTGACTGCGCCTCATATAGCTGAAATTATGGTAGGCCATAAACTGCCGGGAGTGTGGCAGGTGTACGACAAGCACACCTACCTGAATGAGCAGAGAGAGGCATATGAACTCTGGTGGGAGAAGTTGACTAAAATTGTTTCCCGCCCTCCCAGTCAAGAATGTCCTGCCGCAGAAAATTAAGCTGGTCAGATTTAAATTTGGGTTTTGGGAAGCCTTCTCTTTTTTGCTTCCCATTACTGCACCATAATCTTACAGTATGCGCCGTGACTCCATATCGGTCTGCCAGTTCCTTTGTTTTGATATAGGGTGACTCCGCCATCACTCACCTCCTTTCTGATAACCGTTCTCCAAAATCAATCTTGCCACTACTGCCGGTGTTGCCTTTCCTTCCCATGTCGCATCAAAAATGATGTTGTTCAGCTCCGTTGTGAGAATATCGTTCAGATTCTTCGGCCTTTCGCTGTAGGGCACCTGATCAGGCACCCCGTCCATCACGTCAATAATAAGCTCGGCAATTTCCTTTTCTCCCCGTTCTGGCTTACGGTATCCTGCCTGCCAGATTGCATCGGTGATGTCAGAAGGATCGCCCCAGACCGAAGCGATGATTTGAGTCAGGTGGAAGGAGTTATTGATCACTTGATTGTTTCCTAAACTCAATTACCCAAACCCACGGATTGACAGTGTTATCACCTTTCCCATACCAGCATCCTTCGGCTTTTGCGTCTTCTTCACTGATATCCTGCAACCGCTCAACCCGAATATCAGTTATTTCCAGTGTGATACGTGATGCCCAGCGAGGCATGTGGATAGATGGCCGCCAGGTTCCTTCGTATTGCATGTCGCGATCAGGAATTGACCATAGCCCGTAATTATCCAGCGAACATGAGGCCCTATAAATTCTCGCTGCCTGTTGCTCGTCACCTTTGATTAAGTTTTCATCCCAGTCGATAGGACAACCATCTTCGTTGCCGAGAACAGCAAACGTCTCACGAACCCACAGGCGATCACTGATCTGACCATAAGGACATTTGGCAATAAATTGTTCATGCGTGTAGTCCTGCCACGTTCCATGTTTATCACGCATAGAAAATACATAGTCGCCATACCATTTATCCCCTGGCGCACGATATCTAATTACTTCAGATCCATGTTTTTGCATATTTTTAGCGGGTGACTGAATAACACGCCGTGTCTGCGTCTTCTTACCATCTAAAATGGTTCGAACCATTTCAGTGTTAAAAATTATTGGCCTACAAGAAAAAAGGGATTCCTTGCTTTCATCTGCCTTCTTAAGCAACCAGTCAGCCCACTCACGTCCATCGTCAATGTGACCGGACAACCCAATTTCATTCTGTGCATTATCGATGCTGATCATTATTCTGTACCTCGCTTATTACGCGCTTTCTTCACCGGTG
>NZ_JAQRFO010000089.1:0-4393 GCF_028598775.1 Xenorhabdus aichiensis | reverse complement strand
GTCCAGTGATAACCAGATTTCAGTGAAGCGATCCAGATTGTGATACTCAAACTCAATCCATTGCTGTTTTGCTCCCTTACCGCCGCCAAATGGGACAGACAGAGCGCTTAATCCATACTGGTAATAACTCATGCAGTCGATTTCACCCTCACAGATAATCACCGCTCTGGCATTTTTTGGCAGTACGTCCCATCCGAACAAGCACGGCTCACAGTCTGCCTCAACCGAAATAACCTTTTTCCCGTTCGGGCGCTCAGTACTGATCCGCTTTACCTGCAACAACTCGCCATCTCGCTTATAGGGGAAGGCAATGGCTGGCAGTTCTCGGTTCTCATCGTGTGACCAGACAACAGCATCACACACCTTAAAATCTTCGGCGATTGCCTGACTGATCCCGCGACTTTCCAGATAGGTGTAACAACTCACTGTTTTACGGATATTCTTTTTCAGTGACTCATTCTTCGGTCGGCTAAATTTCTTCTGGCGCTTAGCCTCGAAGTTATGATCATCATCGGTAATGCCTAAAAATTGTTTGGCTTCCGTCATGGCTTGGTGGAGGCTGCAATCCCTCACCTGAACCCACAAATCCAGCAAGTCACCGCCAGTCCCTTCCGCAAAGTCTGACCAGACTCTTTTCCCTGCCAGATTCACTTTCAGGCTCTTTCCGGTCTCGCCATCCACTGACCCAGCAACCCATTCATGACTTTCTCGCTTGCCGTTCGGCAGTAAGTACTTAGCCACCCTTTCAACGTCAGACCACAGACGATCAGACAGTTCAGTGATTGTCATCATGCCTCCTCAAATTTATGGTTAATCCAGAAAAACTAAACCAGACTCACTGACCGTAATCCCTGATTGGCCTGTAGTTGATTGAGTGGGTGTATTGGTGACCGGTTTCTCGTCTGTCCAGCGTTGTCCGTTGAGGTAGGTTGTCGGGTGTAGATTCTCAAATCCGAATATCTTCGCCTGTAAACGTAACCGGATATCTGCCGCTAGAAATTCTGCAAACTGCTCCGGCGTTCCTCCGGTTTCTTTCCGCCACGCTTTGAACTGAGACTTAAACGAGGACAGTGCTTTTGGTTTACCCACCTTTCGCATTCCTGCCAGCCAGAAAATAGTTTCAAAGGCCGATTGGATTTGGTCTTTTTTTGCTGGCTCATGAGGGGGGGGATTACATTCAGCCTGAACTTGTTCGGGCAATATGTTTTTATCTTTATTTTCTTTTTTCTTTAAAGTATTTCTTTTGTGTGTGTCCAAGTTGGTAACATCTTCTGTTATCGATTCGGTAACACTTTTTGTTACCGTCTTGGTAACAATGTTACCTATTCGGTCACACTCTGGTATTTCCCATTCATAAATGTTCTTATTTGGCCCAATCTTTTTACCGTCCTTAATCAGTACTTTCATAGAGATAAGTTCATTTTTTGCTATATTCACTTTCTCTCTGGATATCTTACAAAGCCCGGCTATTTGCGAATCGGTAATGCGGTCAACTTTCTTTTTGAATCCGTATGTTTTCCGACAAACAGCGTGAGCCACTTTTGCTTGATTGCGGGTTAAGTCAGCACCAATGAGGGCATCATAAAGCTCATTCGCCAGCATGGTGAACCCATCTTCCAGATTCGCCACCGTCGGCCTCTCTTGTCTGTTTTTAGCTCCAAAATCAGCGTATGCAACGTTACTCATGGCGTTTCCCTCCGGTCAGTTCCTCGCGATGCTCCAGCCGCAATTTGGCATCCTCCAGAGCATCACGCAGTTTTTCACATCCCTGTTCGGTGACTAAACGAGCCTCCCGTTCGCGCGTGAGATTTTTATGCACTGCGCTGTGATTAAATTTCGTTTTCATGTATAATTAACCTCGTTGAAATGGTGTTCGGGAACCGCTAAATTCCCATCTCAAGTTGCATTTCAGAAGCCTCAGTTGTTGACGCAACTGGGGTTTTTCTTTTTGGGTATCTGAGGTTATCCAGTGCTGATAACAATTGGCTGGCCTCAATACCTGTCAGAACAATGTTGGCCTCACATCCCGGCGCTGCTACGCTTCCCTCTGGCAATCCCAACTTCACAATCATTAAACTAGCTAGCCGTGCTATCCGGTTCTTATCCCGACTCAATGCCGAGGGATGAATCCCCATTTCACGTGCCAGATCATTATTTCCAAACTCCATAGATTCTTTGAGAAACCAGCCCTCCAGAGATCTGGCGCTACACGTAACGCGAGTATTGCGGGTTTTTGCGACTTCCATCTGCTACAGTTCCTATAGTTAAGTTTTGTTTAATAAATAAACGATAGATATCGTCTATCCTGAGATAGATGATGGTGATTTAAATAGGAGATCAGGCTACCCTGATAATTTCGGGTCAGCTTTAACTGTCTCTTTTTAAGAGGTTCAGTTGATTTAGCCTACCAACAAGGGGTTGATTGATAGGGACTCCCCACACGGGCGGGGCATTCATTGTGAAGTGCGGGGTTGATTATTTGCCGTATTGAAGCCATTCAGGATTGCAATTGAGCGCCCGAGATAATTCCAAAATGAATTTTGGTCTCTGGGTTAGTCCCGACTCAATTCGTTGAATTGATTGTTGCTTCATTCCGGCCAATTGTGCTAATTGCGTTTGAGTCATGTTTAACTCATATCTACGCGCTTTTAGCCTCTGAGATATTGTTTCCATTCTCACTAATCTCCTCTTTACAGTTTTATCTGTATTAAATAACAGATAATCCTGTTTGTCAAATACAGTTTTAACTGTGAAAATTCTGTTTTAGAACGGGGAATAGCTATGAGTCTGGCAAACAGAGTAAAGATCCGCAGGGCTGAACTAGGGTTAACACAAACGGAAGCAGCGTCGATTGCTGGTATACGCCAACAATCGTGGGCTAGTATTGAGGATGGAAAGACCACTAAACCCCGCAACATTGTAGGTATTGCAACCGCATTAAAATGTGACGCAGGGTGGCTAATGACCGGTGATAACTTCCAACCATTGAACGATATAAATGTTCGTAAGATTCCGTTAATCAGTTATGTTCAGGCAGGAAACTTGGCTAGAAACATCCCTATCAGCGACTGTGACGGCTCGTTAGAGTATGTCATGACCGATATGAATTGGTCGGTTAGCGCCTTTGCGCTGCGCATTGATGGTGACTCAATGGAGCCTGAGTTCAAAGCTGGAGATATCGTTGTGATAGATCCTGAGCTTGCTCCTAATCCAGGCGAATTTGTAGTTGCAACAAATTGTGAATACAAGGCTACATTTAAAAAATTTAGGCCAACAATCATTGACAATGATGGCATACAGCATTTTGAATTAGTCCCATTAAATAGCGACTATCCCATTTTGGATAGTCACAGACTACAACTCATCGTTATCGGCACTATGGTTGAACATCGCATTTACCGTAGAAAACGATAAATCTCACTCAACACAAACCCGCTACGGCGGGTTTTTTATTGCCTAAAATTCTTTCAAATACAAGAAAGTACAAATTACATAAAATCAAATACAGTTTTATCTGTTGCGTAATTACAGTTTTATCTGTATATTTTAACCATCGAACAGGCAGGACGCCCACGAAGTAGCCGCCAGTGGCATATGAAGAACTGGATGATTCGATAAGTACCAAAAGAATCAAGTTAAAGCAGTACCTACAATGAATGCTCCGCCCTTGTGGAGAGTCCCTACCCAAAGTGAGTTTCGGGGTGTGGTTAGAAATATCTGAACGAGATGCAAGCAAAGCCAATGGCAGCCGGTGCAAGTCTGAACGGCAGAAAGGCCAACGGATGCAAGCAAGACTCACAAGACAGTTTGAGGCTGGATAGATCCCTACTAACACACCACCAAAACTTACTATCGAGGGTAACAAAATGGAAAATATCACTATTTTGCCTACAGGTGGCCGCCTCAGTTCCAAAATGCGCCGCCATCTGGAACGCGGCAATTTAATGACTCGCCGCCGTTTAGAAGAACACATTCGCCAGTCTGAAATAAAAGCGCTTGAAAATATCATTGATCAGGCTTTTGGATTGGAGACCGAACCGCGCAAGGTATTAACCATCCAGCGCAAACCAGCCAACGACAGCATTAATGTAATAGCCAGTTTTATCACGCAAGTTAAAGATTCTGTAGAAATAGAACCAGACAATATTAACAACACCTGCCTCCCCAGAGTCTCTCTCTACCGGGCGGGTTATCGTCAATCAACAACAGTAACAGCGAGGGGGTGATATGAACAAAGAATTTTGTGTATTAGCTGGGAAGTACGAAGAAGAGCAAACCGAGAATATCAAAGTCTCCTATTTCTTCAATACACTGGAAGAAGCGGAAAAATTTATTGTTGAAAACAAATTAACATCATACCCATTTTGTCGAGTTGAAATTTATTACAATTAAA